>NZ_AFAL01000364.1 GCF_000193225.1 Verminephrobacter aporrectodeae subsp. tuberculatae At4
CGCGTGGCCCTGCGCATCGATCCGCGCCACCTGCACGGAGCGTAGCCCGCCAGGGCCGTCGGCCCTGCCTTCCGCGGCCACGACGGTGTGCCCCCACAGCACGGGCACGGCGTGCGTGCGCAACTGCCGCAGGAAGCGCCAGCCGTCGCGCAGCAGGTCGGGGGCGGTGTATGCCGCGGCGAGCAACGGGCGCCACTGGTGCCAGGACGGGCACGCGGCCGACTCCAGCACGGCAACCACCTCGGTGCCATCGGCGAGCAGTTCCGCCGCCAGTTGCAGGTTGAGCGGCCCATTGCCGGCAATCACCACCCGGCGCCCCGGCGCGACCCGGTAGGCGCGCGCAAGCGTCTGGGCGGCGCCGGTGGTCATCACGCCAGGCAAGGTCCAACCCGGGAAAGGCACTGGGCGCTCGTAGGCGCCGGGGGCAATGACGAGCTGGCGGCAACGGATGACGCGGGCACGCCCGTCGATGAGCGCTGCGACCTCGCGCGGCGAAAAGGCGGCCCACACCTGCGCGCCCTGGACGATCGTGACGCCGGCGCCGCGCACTTCGCGCTCCAGCGCAAGCCCCTGCGCGAACTGGCGGTCGGTTGGCGTGGCCGCCCGGTGCGAGGTCGCGAGCGGCTTGTAGAACTGGCCGCCGGATTCCAGGCGTTCGTCGAGCAGCAGCACCTCGGCACCGGCGCGGCGCGCGGCAAGCGCCGCCGAGAGGCCGGCCGGCCCTGCGCCGACGACCAGCACGTCGACCTGCCACTGCACGGGTTCGGCGTCGGCCTCGGGCACGAGCGGTTGCAGCGGATCTTCCGCGGTACCAGCCGGCTGGGTGGAGCGCACCTGCTGAGCGTCGGCTACCTTCGTGAGGCAGGCGCGCTGGCTGGCCCGCCCGTCAACCGTGACGAGGCAGTCGAAACACGCTCCCATGCCGCAATAGAGCCCCCGGCGCTGGCCGCTGCGCGTGCGGCGCATCGCCTTGATGCCACCGGCGGCCAGTGCCGCCGCGATGGTTTCACCCTCCAGGCCCTCGACGGGCTGCCCGTCGTAGCAAAAGCGCACAGGGCGCCCGGCCGGGGTGATGGAAGGGTGGGTCAGTCTGGCGCTCATGACAGGTGCGGGGGAAGCGGAAAACCGCGTTGACGGCGTTAAATGTATACGTATACTACACGTATACGAACATCCCGTCATTCAGATTTTCCAAGGACTGCCCATGACAGCGTTCCGTGGCACCTACACGGTGCTCATCACCCCCATGACCTCCGATGCTCTGCACATCGACGTGCCCGCGCTGAAGAAGTTGGTCAACTGGCAAATCGAGGAGGGAATCCACGGGCTGATTCCTCTGGGGAGCACCGGGGAATTCCTGTCGCTGACGCCCGATGAGCGCCAGTTGGTGATCAAGACCTGCGTGAGCACCGCAGCAAAACGCGTGCCCGTGCTGATCGGCACCGGCGCGGAGTGGACCGACGAGTGCGTGCGGCTGAGTCGCGAGGCCGAGACCATGGGCGCCGACGGCGTCATGATCATCCCGCCCTTCTACAGCGCTCCCACCGACGACGAGCTGTTCGAGCACTACCGCAAGGTGGGCGAGGCGATCAGCATCCCGATCATGGTCTACAACAACCCGGCCACCGCCAACGTCGACCTCAGGCCCGAACTGGTGGCGCGTCTCTCGCGCATCGACAACTGCAAGTACATCAAGGAATCGACGCTCGATGTCACCCGCGTGCGCGACATCATCGATCTGTGCGGCGACCGCATGACCGTGTTCGCGGGCATCCTCGGCTACGAGTCGTTCTGGCTCGGTGCCCAGGGGTGGGTGGCGGTGTGCTCCAACCTCATTCCGAAGATGTCGGCGCGCCTGTTCGAACTGGTGGCCGACGAGCGCGACATGCCCGCAGCGCTGGCTCTCTACAAGCAGATGCTGCCGATCGTGCGCTGGGTCGGCGGCCATCGCTACGTCGCGGCCTCGAAGGACGGCCTCTCGATGATGGGCCTGCCGGTCGGCAAGCCGCGCGCGCCGCGCTTGCCTCTGCCCGATGCCGACGCCGCGGACCTGCGCCGCGAGCTCGCTCGCCTTGACCTCCTGGACTCGATCCGCTCCTGAGGCGTCGGCGTCGTCGCATCCCCCGCTCCGCGTGCTGCTTTTCTCGTTTCGTCACCTCGTTCATTCCCCATAGGACCACCCCATGAAACTGCTCCCCGCTCTCGCGTCGGCAACGGCACTCCTCATCTTCTGCGCGGGCGCTGCGAACGCCCAGGCGTGCAAGTCGCCCGTGCCCGACTCGGTCCTCGTCAAGAAAGGCACGCTGACCATGTCGGTCAACCCGACCCTGCCGCCGATGCAGTTCGTCGACCAGTCCGGCGCACTCAAGGGCATGCGCGTGGAACTCGGCGAGGCGATCGCCAAGCGCCTGTGCCTCACGCCGGAATACGTGCGCATCGAGTTCTCGGCCATGATCCCGGGCCTGCAGGCCGGCCGCTGGGACGTCATCAACACCGGCATCTTCTATACGGAAGAGCGCGCCAAGCTGATGCAGATGCTCATCTACGAGGACCAGGCGATCAGCATCAGCACCGCCAAGGGCAACCCGCTGAAAATTGCCAGGCCCGACGACCTGTCGGGCAAGAGCATCGGCGTGGAACTCGGCGGCTTCGAGGAGCGCAAGGCGCACGCTCTCGACAAGCAACTCACCGACAAGGGGATGAAGGGCATGACCATCCGCACCTTCGAGAACTTCGCCATGGCGTTCCAGGCGCTGCGTGCCGGCCAAGTCGAGGTGGCCTTGTCGATCGACTCGACCGGCGCCGAATACCAGAAGCGCGGCGACTTCGAGCGCGTGCTGCACGGCCTGTTCCCGACCCCGGTCTCGCTGGCCGCCCGCAACAAGGACCTGGCCGCCGCGATGGCCAAGGTCATGAACGACATGAAGGCCGACGGCAGTTTCCAGAAGTTGTTCGACCAGTACGGCGTCAAGGCCATCGACGGCATCGTGACCGTCAAGGGCCCGGCGAGCTGAGTCGCAGCGTCGCCGCCATCGAACACACGCAGGAACGTTTATGGGGCAAGGCTGGAGCTGGTCGGGGTTCAGCGACTATCTGTTCAATCCGTACATCCTCAGCGGCGCCGTGACCACGCTATGGCTCACGCTCGCGGCGATCGCGGGCGGACTGGTCATGGGCTGCGCGTTGGCCTTGGCCCGCCTGTCCAGCCGGCGCTGGGTGGTCGTGCCGGCCCACTTCTACATCTGGGTGTTCCGCGGCACGCCGCTACTGGTGCAACTGATCATCATCTACACCGGCCTGCCCCAGCTCGGACTGAAACTGTCGGTGATTGGGTCGGCGCTGCTGGGCCTGATCCTCAACGAGGCCGCCTACTTGGCTGAGATCGTGCGCGGGGGAATCCAGTCGATTCCTGTCGGGCAGACCAACGCGGCGCGCGCTGTCGGCTTCAGCAGTGCGCAGACCATGCGCTACATCGTGATGCCCCAGGCAATGCGCCTGATTGTCCCGGCGCTGGGCAACAGCATCAACGGCCTGCTCAAGACCACCTCGATCACCTCGGTGATTTCGATGGAGGAACTGCTGCGCCGCACCCAGGTGCTGATCCAGGAGAAGTTCATGGTGCTGGAGCTGTTCATCGTCGCGGCCATCTACTACCTGTTGATGACCACGGCCTGGGACTTCATCCAGCGACGCATCGAGCGCCACTACGGCCGCGCCTACGGCAATGCCCGCGCGCCGGTGGTGCCGGACGAACCCGCGCTCGAGCAGCGCTAGCGAAGACTTCTTCATGAGCACCTACGACCTGATTGGCCTGTACCCGCGCAAGGGCAGCATCGCCGTCGGCAGCGACGCCGACTTCGTGGTCTGGGACGTATTCGCGCAGGGGCAGGAGAAGCGACTCACCAACGGCATGCTCCACCATGCCGTTGACTACACACCGTACGAAGGCATGAAGTTGGGCGCTTGGCCAGGCATCACCGTCTCGCGCTGCCCTGCCAGCGGCCGCGTGCACCGAACGACGGCAATCCGCTGGACAAATGGATCTGAAGCCGGCGGGTCGCGCTACCCCAGGCAGCCCTGCTAAGCTCACCCGCCCCCGAGATCCACCTTGGCCTCACGTGGCCTTCGCCCCTTCTCCACATGCCCAGCCTTCCCAGCCCCACGCAGCCCGCCACCATCACGATTGCGCCCCTGGAGGTGCGGTCCGCCAGTTTGGCCGAGCAGGCCTACGAACGACTGCGCACGCTCATCCTCGACCGCCAGATTTCGGCCGGTAGCCCGCTACAGGAAGCGCGGCTGGCGGAAGACCTGCGCATTTCGCGCACACCCATGCGTGAAGCACTGGTCCGGCTGGCGGGCGAGGGGCTGCTGGTGCGGCGCGACGCGCGTTCCTATGCCGTGCGTGCGCTTGGCACCAAGGAGTATTTCGACTGCATGCGCGCGCGCGAGGTGATCGAATGCGAAGCCATCGCGCTGGCCGTCGGCAAGATCACGGACGCCGAGATCGACACACTCGAAGCGGATATCCTGGCGCTTGGCGGCGGCGAGCATGGCGAGACCGAGCACTGGCATTTCGACGACCGCTTTCACCTGCTCATAGCCAAGGCCAGCGGCAACGTGGTGTTTCCGCGGCTGGTGGAGGAACTGCGCGTCAATGCGCGCCTGTTCCGCTTGCACAGCCCATTGCACAGGCAGCCGGAGAACCACGACGAGCACGGCGAGATCATCCGCGCGCTGCGTGCACGGGACGCGGAGCGTGCACGCGCGACCATGCGCGACCACCTGCGCGGCCTGCAGGAAGACGTGAGACGGGCCCTGACCGAATAAAGCGCGGATGCTCTGGCGATGGACGCCATGGTCAAAATCGCGAAGCGCTTGACCCAAGTCTTGGCAGCCTCCGGGCACCCCAGTGGGGCTGCCACCGCTCATCCATCGGGGGCGCGCTTCCCAAGCTTGATCCGCACCAACGCAAACCTGCGGAGCATGCGCATCAAGGGCGCAGCGATTCTTTCAGGACGCGGCGGGCCAGCGTCGAACGATGCACCTCCGACGCGCCATCGTAGACACGCAAGGGCCGCGCCTCGCGCAGGATCATCGAGACGGGGGAGTCTTCGGACATACCGAGTGCGCCCATGATCTGCGCGGCACGATCCACCACCCGCCCCACCGCCTCCGACACGAACACCTTGACCATGGCGGATTCGTGCTGGACGCTTTCGTTGGCGTCGAGCTTCGCGGCAGCATGCCATGTCATCAGGCGCGCTGCGTGCAGGTCGATATGCGAGTCCGCCACCATCGCCTGCACCTGCTGCAACTGCGCAAGCGGCTGCCCGAACGAGTTTCTCCGGTTCGCGTAATCCTGCGCCAGCGCCATCGCCCGCGAGGCGCGCCCGATGAACCGCATGCAGTGCGACAGGCGCGCCGGTTCGAGCCGCGTCTGCGCGCAGGCGAAGCCCTTGCCCACCTCGCCCAACACCGCGTCATGGCCAACGACGCAGTCCTTCAGCTCGATCTCGCCATGCCCGCCGATCTGGAAGCCGTCGATGCTGGCGATGTTTCTCAGCACGCGGTAGCCGGGGTTGTCGGCATCGACGATGAAGAGCGTTGCGCCGTCGCCGGTCTTGGCCAGCACCAGTGCGAACGAGGCACCGATCGCCCCGCTGATGAACCACTTGCGACCGGTGATCGCCCATCCGCCGGGGCAGCGCGTGGCGACCGTTTGCAGCATCGACGGGTCGGACCCCGCGCCTGGCTCGGGCTCGGTCATCGCGAAACACGACCTGGTCTCACCGCGTGCCAGCGGCGCAAGGTAGCGCTGCTGCTGCGCCGGCGACCCTTCGGTCAGCAGATTGATCATGTTGGGCTGGTCCGGCGGTGCGCAGTTCATGGCCAGAGGCGCCAGAAAGCTCCGACCTGCCTCTTCGAGAATCACCGAGCGATCGCGCCAGGACAGGCCCAGGCCGCCCCACGCCACCGGAAGCTGCGGTCCGTAGATGCCGGCCTCCATGGCTTTGGCGCGCAATCGCCGTGTCGTCGTTTCCAGTGCGTCCAGGTCGTGCGCCAACGCCGCGCACTCGCGCGGGATGGCCTCTTCCTCGACGAAGCGCTGAACAGCCTCGCGCAGGGCCGCAAGCCGGTCGCTGTAGCCGAACATGCTGCCTCCTCAGCCGCCGTATCCGGCTTGCGCCAGCGTGCGTTTCGCGATGTTGAGTTGGTGAATCTGGCTCGTGCCCTCATAGAGCCGGAACAGCCGCACGTCACGGTAGAAGCGCTCCATGCCGTGATCGGCGATGTAGCCGTAGCCGCCCAGCATCTGCACGCTGCGGTCGGCCACGCGGCCGCACATCTCGGACGCGAAATACTTGCAGATCGATGCCTCCATCGTCACGTCGATCCCCTCGTCGCGCTTGCGTGCGGTGTCCAGCACCAGCGCCCGGGCCGCGTGGACCTCGGTTTGGCTATCCGCGATCATGGCCTGGACCAGTTGGAAGCTCGAGAGCGTTTGGCCGAACTGCTTGCGCGTGGCCACGAACGCCACGGCATCCTGCAGCATGCGAATCGCCGGCCCGATGCACAAGGCAGCCAGGTGAATGCGCTGCTTGTTCAGCACCCTCATCGCCGTCTTGAACCCTTGGCCTTCGCGGCCGCCGATGACGTTCTCCGCGGGCACGATGCAGTCGGCCATGTGCACCTCGGACACCGGCGAGCCAGCCTGGCCCATCTTCCCGTAGGCCGGGCCGGTGCTGAGCCCGGGCATGCCGCGCTCGACGAGGAAGGCCGTGACACCGCGCGCCGACAGGTCGTCGGGGTCGGTGCGCGCCAGCACCGTGAACAGGCCGGCAATCGGGGCGTTGGTGATGAAGCACTTGGTGCCGTTGAGCACGTAGTGGTCGCCGTCGCGCCGTGCCAGGGTCCGCAGCGACGCGGCGTCCGAACCCGCCTCCGGCTCGGTCAGAGCGAACGCTCCGGTGAGTTCACCGCTGGCGAGCCGGGGCAGGTAGCGCCGCTTCTGCGCTTCGGTGCCGTCGGTCACCAGGGCCTCGGACCCGATGCCGGTGTTCGTGCCGACGCGAGCCCGGAATGCCACTGCGCATTGCGACAGCTCCATGGCCGCGAGCACCAGTTCTTCGGTCGTCATGCCCGCGCCGCCGTAGGCCTCGGGAATCGAATAGCCGAACAAACCCTGAGCCGCCATGTCGGCCACCAGGTCAGCGGGCACCTCGTCGGCCTCGGCAACGCGCGTTTCGTTTGGCACCAGCCGCTCACGCACGTAATTGCGCAGGCTGCCCAGGAATTGCTCGAACGCTTGGGGGGCACGTTGCATGTATTGCTCCTTGCTTCACGGAATGGGCGACGAAAGCGGGTCAGGTCAGTCCAGCCTGGCCCCGGTCAACTTGACCAGTGCAGCCCACGAGGCCGTCTCGGCCTCGATGACTGCGGCGAACTGTGCCGGGGTATTGCCGACCGGCTCGGCGCCGAGGGCGATCAGGCGCTTGCGAAGTTCGGGCGTCTCCAGTGCCTTGGTCGTGGCGGCGTGCAAGCGCTCGACGATGGCCGGTGGCGTGGCGGCCGGCGCCATCAGGCCCTTCCATGCGCCAAAACTGAAGCCCTTGACGGACTCGGCGATGGTCGGCACGTCGGGCGCGGTTGTGGTCCGCTTGTCCGTGGACACCGCCAGCGCCCTGAGCTTGCCCGACTGCACGTGCGGCCACAGAGCCGGCATGTTGTCGATCATCATCGCGATTTGCCCGGCGAGCAGGTCGTTCAGCGCGGGGCCCGTGCCCTTGTACGGGATGTGGGCCATGGTGGTGCCCGTGAGCTGCTTGAACCATTCGCCGGCCAAGTGCGCCGGGCTGCCGTTGCCCGGCGAGCCGAAGCTGACCTCGTTCGGCCTGGACTTGGCGTAGGCGATGAACTCGGGCACGGTCTTCGCCGGAATCTTCGGGTTGACCGCCATCAGGTTGGGCTCCTGGATCAGCAAGCTCACCGCGCGCAGGTCCTTGGCGGGGTCGTAGGGCATCCTGGCGTAAAGGCTCGGGTTGATCACCGTCGGGCCCGCCGCAGCGATCAGCAGCGTGTAGCCGTCGGGCGCCGACTTGGCCACGTAGTTGCCGCCGATGTTGCCCCCAGCCCCCGCCTTGTTCTCGACGATCACGGGCTGTCCGAGTTCGGGGCTCAGGGCCGCTGCCAGCAGGCGAGCCAGCACGTCCGTGGAGCCTCCCGGCGCGAACGGCACGATGAGGCGGATCGGCTTGGTCGGATAGGCCGGCTCCGCATGCACGGTGGGCGCCGTTGCGAATAGACAGGCGGCGGCGAACAGGAACACTTTGCGCATGGGGGTCTCCAGTAGATTTCTTCGGGAACGGCAGCGTTGCTGCAGAACCTTGCTGACAGCAATGCATCGCATCAGGTCCCGGAGACTACGCAGCGGCAAGACATATGGAAAACGGTGTTTCTCCATCTTGAACGCCGTCACTCGCCAGCGCGCCGGGCCGGACGTAGCATCCAGCAATACGCGCCTTCCCATGCCTGCCGCACGCCACCCCGACCCCGACTTTGCAACCACGCTGCAGCACGGCCTGCAGGTGCTGCACTGCTTCACCGTCAGCGACCCTGCCTTGGGCAACAAGGAGCTGTCGGAGCGCACCGGGTTATCGAAGGCGACGATCTCGCGGCTCACCTATACCCTGGCGGCGCGCGGCCTGCTGGTCTTCGACGCGCACCTGCGGCGCTATCGCCTGGGCTCCACGGCACTCACCATCGGCTACCCGCTGATGGCCAGCCTGCGCATCCGACAGATCGCGCGGGCCCGTATGAAGCAGCTGGCCGAGGAGGTCGGCGGCTCGGTCTCGCTGGGCATGCGCGAGCGCACGCGCATGGTCTATATCGAGACCAGCCGCGGGCACGACCTGAGCGCCTGGCGGCCCGACATCGGGGCGACCGTTCCCATGCTGCCCACGGCCATGGGGCGCGCTTGGCTCGCGCACACGCTGCAGCGCTTGCGCGACGTGGTACTGGAGCAGATCGAAGCGTCGGAACCCGGCCAGAGGCAGCGCTTTGAAGCCGCCCTCGCCCAAGCGCAGACCGACCTGAAGCGCAAGGGCTTTTGCATTTCCCGCGGCGCGTGGCGCAGCGACGTGCAGGCGGTCGGTGTGCCGATCCGCATCCCGCAGGACGGCGAAACCCTGGTCCTCAATTGCGGCGTGCTCACCGTGCGGCTGGGGCCGCGTCAACTCGAGCAATGCATCGGTCCTCGCCTCGTGGCGATGGCGCGCAGCGTGGAAGCCGATCTGGAGGCCGTGCCGTGAACGACACCGAGAACAAGGACAGGCAGTTCGCCACAACGCTTGCGCGCGGCATCGATTTGCTGCTGTGTTTTCATGCTGGCGAATCGAGTCTGAGGAACAAGGATTTCGCCGAACGAACGGGCCTCTCCAAACCTGCGGTCGCACGCCTGACGCACACGCTTGTGCTGCTTGGCTATCTGCGACGTGATCCGGCCACGGCGAAGTACCGGCTGGGTGCGGCCGTGCTTGGACTGAGCCATCCCCTGCTGGCCAGCATGCGCATTCGACCGGTCGCCCGACCGATGATGGAAACCCTTGCGCGCGAGATCGAAGGCGCCGTTTCGCTCGGCCTGCGTCACCGCATCCACATGGTGTACGTGGAGACCGCTCGGGACAGTGAAGACTTCGTCCTGATACCCGACATCGGCGCGCCGCTCCCCATGCTGGCCACCGCCATCGGGCGCGCCTGGCTGGCGCGCGCTGCGCCGCAGGACCGCCGGTCGGTGCTGAATCAGATACGCGTCGCCGTGCCGACCGAGTTCGAGCGTTACGCCACGGCGGCAGATCGGGCGCGGGAAGAACTGGCGCGCGAAGGCTTTTGCAGTGCGCGCGCGGACTGGCAGCCGAATCGGCATGGCTTTGCCGTGCCGCTGCACGGCTTGGTGGATGGCACACAGTTCGTGTTGAACTGCGCCGTGGCGGCGAAGCGCGGCAGCTTTGTGCAGATGCGCCGGGACGTCGCGCCGCGGCTCCTCACCTTGGCGCACAGTATTGAAGTCTCGCTGGGTTTGCGCTAGCGCTCGCGTTCAGGATATCGAAACACAGGTTGCAGCAGTGGCCCCCCCGCCACCAGACTTCGCGTCATGCAACCCGAAGCACACCCCAGCGCCGCCACAGAGCAAACGCCGCCGCCTGCTGCGCAGCAAGGGCCGCTGGCCGGCATCCGAATCTTGGACATGGCAACCGTGATCGCAGCGCCGTTTTCGGCGTCCCTGTGTGCCGACATGGGGGCCGAGGTCGTCAAGCTTGAGCTGCCGCAAGGCAATGACCCGCTGCGCTCGCTGTCACCGAGCACGCCGGATCATGCGCTGTTCTGGAAGGTCTCGAACCGCGGCAAGAAGGGGGTGTCGCTCGATGTGCGCAAGCCGCAGGGCCGTGCGCTGTTCCTCCGGCTGATCCGGACCTTCGACGTTCTTGTCGAGAACTTCCGCACCGGCACGCTCGACAAGTGGGGACTGGATGCATCGACACTGTGGTCGGTCAACCCCAAGCTGATCATCCTGCGCGTCACGGGCTTCGGCCAGACCGGCCCTTATGCGCAGCGCCCGGGTTTCGCGCGCATCTTCGAGGCGATGAGCGGCTTCGCCCACCTGACCGGCGAAAGCGGCCGCAGTCCGCAGCACATGAACTACCCGCTCGGCGACGTCATCGCGGGCTTGTTCGGTGCCTTCTCCATCTCCACCGCGATCGCGGAACGCCATCGCCATCCCGACGCACCAGGCCGCGAGATCGACCTCGCGGCGACGGAGGCCATGTTCCGGTTGCTCGAGGCGCTGCCTGTCGAGCACGAGATGCTCGGGCAGACCCGCAGCCGCTCCGGCAGCCGGGCCACCTACACCGCGCCTTCCAACATGTACCGCACGGCCGACGATCATTGGGTGACGTTGGTGGGATCGTCCGATCCCATCTTCCAGCGCATCTGCCAGGCCATGGGCCAGCCGGAGCTCGCGGACGACCCGCGCTTTGCCACCACCCCTGACCGGGTTCGAAACATCGAAGAAATCGACGCGATCGTCGCCCGGTGGTGCGCGTCCCGAACACTGGCAGAACTAGCCGAATCGTTGACCCATGGCGGCGTGCCTTACAGCAAGGTCTATGCGGTCGATGACGTGATCGCAGATCCGCATTTCATTGCCCGCGAAGCCATCATCCGCTTGCCCGACCCTGAGCTCGGATCCCTGCCGGCCCCCGCCATCGTGCCGCGCTTTTCCGGGTTCAAGCCCACAGCGCCGCGCACCGGGCCGGCAGCCGGCGAACACAACGCGGAGGTTTACGGGGCTTTGGGCCTTGGAAGCGAAGCGTTGGACACGCTCCAACACGACGGGGTGATCTGAAGCTGGCGTTCGAGCGCAGTGGGCCCGAGCGTATCTATTTCAGCGCGAGGAGAGAAGGCGCCGAGTGGCGCTAAAATGCATGGAATTTCAATGAGAAATTAGCCATGCCTGCCGCCGTCCAATCTCCTGCTGCCTCTTTGCGAGGCGCTGCTGCGCATTTCGCAGGCGAACTGCAAGCTGGGCGCGTTTACCGGCGGGAGGATCTCGCACGCCTGTCCACGGCGGTGGATCGGCATCTGCGCGAACTGGTGGCTAGCGGAAAGCTGAAGAAGCTTGCCCAAGGCCTGTACCACGCACCGAAACAGTCCAGTTTTGGTCCGCTGCCACCGGCCGATGAGCAAGTGGTGGGTGGGTTCCTGCGCGACAAGGATTTCCTGGTGTTCTCTCCCTCGGCTTACAACGCCGTGGGTCTGGGTACGACCCAGCTCTACAACCGCACTCTGGTCTACAACCACAAGCGCCACGGCGTCTTCAAGCTTGGCAACCGGCAGTTCGATTTCCGAATGAAGCCGCGCTTCCCCAGGAAGCTGACGCCGGAATTCCTGTACGTGGACCTGCTGAACAACCTGGACGAACTGGCGGAGGACCGTGATGCGGTCTTGCGCCTGGCGCGTAGCAAACTGCCTTCATTCGATCCCACCCGTCTGCAGCGCGCAGCCGACAGCTTTGGCAGCGTGGCCACGCGCAAGCGCCTGCGGGAGTGGGCGGGTGGCTGAGTTCCTGCACGAACGACGGGACTTCGATCAACTGCTGGCAGTGGTCGCAGACGAGCGCGGCCTCGATCCCGTGCTGGTCGAGAAGGACTACTGGATCATGCATTGCCTGTGGGGCCTTCAAGCCCGGGGCTTTCAGTTTGAGCTGAAGGGTGGCACGTCCTTGTCGAAGGGGTTCGGTGTCATCCACCGCTTCTCCGAAGACATCGACATCCGTATTGAACCGCCCGATGGCATGGAGGTGAAGACGGGGCGCAACCAGGACAAACCTGCGCATGTCGAATCGCGGCGTGCGTACTACGACGCGCTGGCAACACGCATCCACATCCCGGGTATCGACAGTGTGGAGCGCGATACGCAATTCGACGACGACAAGATGCGCAGTGCCGGCATTCGCTTGGTTTACGCACCGCGTGTTCCTGCGCTAGCTGGTGTCAGGAATGGCATCCTGCTGGAACTCGGGTTCGATGACACCACCCCGAATCGGCCGGTCACGATCTCGTCGTGGGCGTTGGATGTCGCCATGGAGCGTGGGGTGGCAGTGGGGGACAACCGTGCAGTGGCCGTATCGTGCTATGCCCTCACGCACACCTTCGTCGAGAAGCTGCAGACGATATCCACCAAGTACCGCCGACTGGACGAAGCCCTGGCGTTCCCCGCCAACTTCCTGCGGCACTACTACGACGTGTATTGCCTGCTGGGACTGGAGGAGGTTCAGGCCTTCATGAGGACGCCTGCCTACCAGAAGCGCAAGGCGCAACGGTTCCGAGCCGGCGACGAACAGGCCATTGCCCGCAATCCTGCTTTCGTGCTGGCCGACGCCGATCAGCGCCAGCGCTTTGCTCAGGAATACCGCAAGACAGCCGCGCTGTACTACCAGGGGCAGCCGGACTTCGTGATGCTGGTGGACAGGATCCATCAACACATTGATGTCATGTGAGAGGGGAACGCAGGCAGATCGCCGTCCGAGGTCTTCTGGCGTCAACGGGCACGCCCCGCTACGGCGAGGGGAACTAAGTAGTTACAAAGCGTTGTCGGCAAACAGAAAATTGCTCTTTTCGGGCTGAGGGGCGCCATGCCTGCCTGCACAATGGGGGGTGGTGTTCGCGCGGGGCGGACGTGCAGGCGGCGGCAGAAATGGGGCAAATGGAGCGTAAAACCGTAGTAGTTTGCCCCCGGGCCATTGCCACGGGTTTGGCTTCCCGCCTGCGTTTTGGCAGCCCCCGGTGTTGGATGTATGCTCGCGCGCTGGTGTGCGCCATGGCCCGGTGTGCCGGCCCCTTCCCTCCTGAAGTTTCGGAGCGACCACGATGACGTCCGAACTGTTGACCGACCCTCCCGCCCCTGCCGGCGAGGACCTTATGGGGCCCATGGCGCAGGCGCGTTTGCAGGCTTTGGCGGATGCGGTTCCTGTGGCGTTGATGGAGTTCCGGTTGCAGGACGGGCGCTTGCGGCTGCTGGCGGCGAATGCCGCGGCGCGGCGCATGCCCGGCCTGGGGGCGGTGCGCACCCCGGGGGTGGACGCGAGCGAGGTGTTCGACCTGCTCGCAGATACTCCCCTGATGAATCAGTTGCTCGGTGTGGTGCGCGTGGGCGCGCCGCTGGAATGCCGCCAGGTGGTGCGCGAGCCCGGTCGGCTGCTGCTGGCCTGGGACCTGACGGCGCGCCGCGTCGCGGATGACTCGATCATGGTCACGGTGCGCGACGCCGGCGAGGCCGAAGCCCTGCGCGCCGCGCTTGCGGCGTCCGAACGTTCCCTGGAAGAGGTGCGCCGCGAGCTCAGGGAGCAGACGGAGGTCTTCAATACCACGGAGAGCCTGGCGCGCACGGGCCATTGGCGCCGCATCGAAGACCCGGGGGAGACGGTGCTGCTGTGGTCCCCCGGTCTGTGCGAGATCGCGGGTTTCGAGCAGCAGGAATGGGTTGACTCCGAGCGCGCCGTCAGCGGCATCCTGCCCGAAGACCGCCATGTGTTCAGCCAGCTGCGCGAAAGCGGCAAGGGCCTGGACGTGGAGTACCGCTGGCGCCGCCCCGACGGCGTGGTGCGCTGGATGCGCTCGCGCGTGCAGCGCGCGCTGCCGCGTGATGGGGTGCAGGTCGTCATGGGCGTGGTGCAGGATGTGACGGATGAGCACCGGGCCGCGGAGCAGTTGCGCGAGCAGCTGTTGTTCATTCAGCGCATTGCCAGCCGCATTCCCGGCTTCATCTATGAGTTCCGCCTGCATTGCGACGGCGCCGCCAGCGTGCAGTACATCAGCGACGCGGTGCGCGAATTCATGGGCGTGGAGCCGCAGGAGGTCACGGCCGACCACGGCGTGCTCATGCTCCGCGTGCTCGCCGAAGACCGGCCGCAGCTGCGGCGCTCGGCCATCGTGTCGGTGCGCAGGCTGGTGCCCTGGCAGTGCGAGTACCGCGTGCGCATGCCCGACGGCACGGTGCGCTGGCACATGACGAACGCCGTCCCGCACCGCGAACCCGATGGCTCGGTGGTCTCGCACGGCTTCACCATGGACATCACGGAACGCAAGCGCGCGGAGCAGGAGATCGAGCGGCTGGCGTTCTACGACGCGCTCACGGGCCTGCCCAACCGCCGCCTGCTGCTGGACCGCTTGCAGCGCGCCATTGTCACCAGCCTGCGCACGCGCGCGCTGGGTGCGCTGCTATTCATCGATTTGGACAACTTCAAGGATCTGAACGACACCCTGGGCCACGACATGGGCGACCAGTTGCTGTCGCAGGTCGCTGCGCGGCTGGTGGGCAGCGTGCGCGAAGCCGACACCGTGGCGCGTTTTGGCGGCGACGAATTCGTCGTCATGCTCCAGGGCCTGGCGCCCGAGCTGCCAAACGCCGCCACGCAGGCCGAGACGGTTGCGGAAAAACTCCTGGCCAGCCTGAACCAGCCCTTCGATCTGGACGGTCAGCAGTACTACAGCACGCCGAGCATCGGCGTCACCCTGTTCGGCGACGAGCGCCTGGCGGTCGATGAGCTGCTCAAAAGGGCCGACCTGGCGATGTACCAGGCGAAGGCCGCGGGCCGCAATACGCTGCGCTTTTTCGACCCCGACATGCAGGCCGCGGTGAACGCCCGCTCGCACCTGGAGGCCGAGCTGCGCCAGGGGTTGGCCCGGGCGGAACTGCTGGTGTACTACCAGCCCGTGGTCGATCGCCACGCCCGGCTCATCGGGGCCGAAGCCCTGGTGCGCTGGCGCCACCCCGGCGCGGCATGATCGGCCCCGGCGAGTTCATCCCCCTGGCCGAGCAGACCGGGCTCATCTTCCCGCTGGGCCAATACGTGCTGCAGCACGCCTGCGCGCAGTTGCAGCGCTGGGGCCGGCACCCCGACACCGCCGCGCTGAGCATCTCGGTGAACGTCAGCGCGCGGCAGTTTCGGCAGCCGGGCTTCGTGGCGCAGGTACTGCAGACCCTCAAAAACCACGGTGCGGATCCGCGTAAACTCAAGCTGGAACTCACCGAAAGCCTGCTGCTGGGAGACATTGAGGACACCATCGCGCGCATGGGGCAGCTCAAGAACGAGGGCGTGGGCTTTGCGTTGGACGACTTTGGCACGGGCTATTCCTCGCTGAGCTACCTCAAACGCCTGCCGCTCGATCAGGTGAAAATCGACCAGAGCTTCGTGCGCGAGGTGCTGGCAAATCCGAACGACGCGGCGATCGTGCGCACGATCCTGACGCTGGCCAAGAGCCTGGATCTGCAGGTGGTGGCCGAAGGGGTGGAGACGACGGGGCAGCTGTCGTTCCTGCGGCGGCATGGCTGCGAGGCGTTCCAGGGGTATTTGTTCGGACGGGCGGGGCCGGTGGAGGATATCGATGCTTTTTTCTACCCCACGTGCTGAGGTGCTTCATCCGGCCGCAGCTGCGCAGCCGCGGGGCCGCTCCGCGAAAGAAGGGGAACCGGTCCCGGGCGCCGCGGCGGGAATGTTTTTTGACAAGCTGTTCGAGCGCAACCCCCCGGGTGTGCGCGGTCTGCTGCTGGTGTTCGGTTGCGCGCTGCTGGGAGCCTGGCTGGTCGTGCAGGCGGCGATGCACTGGCGGGGCAACGAGCGTGGGGCCGAACGCGCGCGGTTGTTGCAGCAGACGGTCGATGCGCTGCGCAATCAGGGGGCCAGCGGCGACCTCTTGGGCGCCGTGTCGCTGCTCGGCCTGAACGAGCCCCTGCTCAAGGACCTGGCCCAGGGCCGGCTGGCGCCGGACGACCCCGGAGCGCTGGCCCGCTTGGCGCTGGCGCGGGGAAGGTTTCCGGTGCACGGTGTGTATGTGCTGTCCGGTGACGGCGTGGTCGTGGCGCATGAGACGGCGGGGGAGCGGTCCACGGGGCAGATCCTCGCGCTACAGCCGTACTTCGAGCAGGCCATGCGCGGCGCCGTCGGTGTGCACGCCGCCGTCGGCAGCCATCCGCAGGAGCGCGCCTTGTACTACGCGGCGCCGCTGTACGAGGCAGATACGCCGTTGAGCGCCATCATCGGCGTGGTGCTGTTCAAGGCGGGCTTTGAGTTCTTCGACGGACTGCTCAGGCGCCAGGGCCTGCCCGCCGTGCTGTTGTCGCCGCAGGGCGTGGTCTTGGCCTCCACGCGCCCCGAATGGCAGTTCGCGCTGGCGCCACCGCTCACGCAGGAGCGCATCGACGCGCTGCGGGAATCGCGCCGCTTCGGTCTGCATTTCGACAACGGCGTGGCCTCGGCATTGCCGTTTGCGCCGGATGCGGGCGAGGTCGTCCTCAACGGCGTGGCTTACGCGGTGGAGCGCCGCGGAATCGACTGGGACGACCCGGCAGGGCCGTGGCAGTTGGTCGTGCTCGACGATATCAGCGCCCTGATGGCGCTTGGCCAGCGTGTGCAGGTCGGGGGCGTGGCGTTCTTGCTGCTGCTCCTGCCCGGGGGGCTGCTGCTCGATCTGCTGCGCAGCCGGGCGCGCGTGGCCACCGTGCTGGAGCGCTTTTGGCTGCTGGGTACCGCGCTGCAGAGCAGCCCGGTGTCCGTGGTCATTACCGACGGCGACGGCTGCATCGAGTGGGTCAACTCGCAGTACGAGCGCAACACCGGGTACACGCTCGCGGAAGTGCGGGGCAGAAAGCCGTCGCTGCTGGCCAGCGGCCAGACCTGCGCGCAGACCTATCAGACGATGTGGTCTACGCTGCTCACGGGCCAGTCCTGGCGGGGCCGTTTCGTGAACCGCCGCAAGGACGGCAGCATCTACCACGACGAGGCCACGCTGTTGCCGGTGTTCGACCGGCGGGGCCGGCGCATCGGCATCGTGGGCCTGCACGCGGAGGTACCCGAGCGGGTCGCGGCGCGCCAGAAACGGCGCCCCGGGGTCCCGTAAACGGGGTCTTTGTCGTTGGCTCCCGCGCGGTCAATACTCCGGCCCGGAGCGCAACCAGTTTTCGAGCATGAGGCCAGGAACGCGCGAAAAGTGCCGGACGTTGTCGGTGACCAGCACGGCGCCGATCGCCAGCGCGTGCGCCGCGATCATTTCGTCAAAATCCCCGATCGGCAGGCCCTGCGCCTGCAAGTTCGCGCGCAGCTCGCCGTGCCGGTTCGCCGCCTTGGCGTCCCAGGGCAGGATGGGCGCGATGCGCAGGAATTCGTTGACGAGGCGGTGCAGCCGCACGGCCGCAGGTTTCTTTGCCAAGCCGAAACGGAGCTCCGAGCAGGTCAGCGCCGAAATGCACCACTGGCCTGGCGCCAGCGCCTGCAGGCGCGTATCGAACGCGGGATGCCCGCGCACCGCCTCGCTCGCCGCGTTGGTGTCCAGCATGTACCGCGTCATTCCTTCCAGTCATCGAAGGGGTCGCGCTGCTGCGTGCCCTGCCCGCGGTCGAGCAGGAAGTCTTCGGGCACCGGAGCCAACTCCTCGCGCAGCTGCATGAATGCGCCCCAGTCCACGGGCGAGTGCGTGGACAGGATGACGTCGCCGGTGCTTTTGTCGCGGCGGATGTAGACCTCGGTGTTGCCCTCGAAGCGGAATTCGGCGGGCAGGCGCACGGCCTGGCTGCCGCCCGTGGCAAATAGTTTTGCGGTGGACTGTTGCATGCTGCGCTCCATCGGACGTCTGGGGATTCCCTCGTGTAGGTATCAATGTATATATGTTGCGCCAGGCGGTCAAGCGGTGACATCAAGGGCGAGGACCAGGACGGCGACGAAAGCGGCCTCGACGAAGCAGCAGGGAATCTGTCCGGATGGATTTCCGCGTCAGAACGGCGCGCCTTCGCCCTTGGCGGGTTCTTGCGGCACGGCGGCCTTGTCGGCGGCCTTGGCAAACTGGCTGTACTTGCAGAGGATCGGCACCAGTTGGCCGTAGATGCGCGGGGCGCCGGCCAGGCACTCGCGCCGCTCCAGAAAGTCGGCCTCGCCCGTGAAATTGCCCACCAGGCCGCCGGCTTCGGTGACCAAGAGCGAGCCCGCGGCCATGTCCCAGATCGCCAGGCCGGTTTCAAAGAAGCCATCGGTAAAGCCCGCCGCCACGTAAGCCAGGTCCAGCGCCGCAGCGCCGGGGCGGCGCAGGCCGGCGGTGCGCCGCAGCACCTCGTTCATCATTCCCAGGTAGCTCTCGATGTCGTCGCCCGGGCGGTACGGGAAGCCGGTGCCGATGAGGCATTCCTCGAGCCGGGTGCGCCGGCTCACGCGGATGCGGCGTTCGTTCATGTACGCGCCGCGGCCCCGGGTGGCCGTGAACAGGTCGTTGCGCGTGGGGTCGTAGACCACGGCCTGCTCGACCCGGCCCTTCACGGCCAGCGCGATGCTCACGCAGTACACGGGAAAGCCGTGGATGAAATTGGTCGTGCCGTCCAGCGGGTCGATGATCCAGACGCATTCCGAATCCTTGGCGCCGAGTTCCCGGCCCGACTCCTCGGCCAGGATGCCGTGGCCGGGGTAGGCCGCGAGCAGCGTTTCGATAATGATTTTTTCCGCAGCCTGATCGACTTCGGTGACGTAGTCGTTGATCTGCTTTTGCGAGATGCGCACCGATTCCACGTCCAGCGCCCCGCGGTTGATGATGGCGCCGGCGGCGCGTGCGGCCTTGATGGCCACGTTGAGCATGGGGTGCAGGTGTGGGGACATCATGGGAATGGGGTAGGGCGTCCGTGCATGCCAAGCGGATGGATCGTGGACGACAATCGGGCCCGGATTCTACTTCCTCCGTCTGCGGCACATCCGGTTGGCGGCCCCTGCAAGTGTCCATGAATACCCGTTTCATCCTGATCAACACCAGCCACGCCGGCAATGTGGGCGCTGCCGCCCGGGCCATGAAAACCATGGGCTTTCACGACCTGGTGCTGGTGGCCCCGCGCTGGCCCAACGTGCTGCGAAGCGAGGAAGCCATACAGCGCGCGAGCGGTGCCCTGGACGTGCTCGAGAGCGCCCGTGTCGTGGCCACGCTGGACGAGGCCCTGCACGGAATGAGCCACCTGTGCGCCACCGCGATGACCCCGCGCGACTTCGGTCCGCCCACGGTGGCGCCGCGCGCGCATTTTGCAGCGCTGTTGCAAAGCGGACGGCCGGCGCAGGAGCGGCCAGCGTCCGGGGCCGAAAACGCTTCCGACCCGGCCGGATCGCCGCCGCAAGACTCCGGGGAACTGGGGGTGGGCTTTCTCTTTGGTTGCGAGCGCTTTGGCATGGCCAACGCGGACGTGTACCGCTGCCACGTTGCGCTGTGCATTCCCGCGAACCCGGATTTTGGCTCGCTCAACCTCGGCGCGGCCGTGCAACTCATCGCCTACGAATGGCGCCAGGCGCTGGGCGGTTTTGCGTTGCGCGATGCGGCCCCGGCGCGCGCGCTGGCCGACGCCGCGCAGCTCGCGGGCCTGCTCGGGCATTGGGAGCAGGCGCTCACCCGGATCGGCTTTCTGGACCCCGCAGTGCCCAAGAAGCTCATGCCCCGGCTACAGCAGATTTTCAACCGCGCGCGGCTCGCGCCCGAGGAAATCCACATCCTGCGGGGGGTTGCCAAGGCGATGACCGATGCGGTGCAGGCAAAACGCTAGACTCTGCCACCCATGACCGTGACCGCCTGAGCCCCGCCAATGTTTGCCCGTCTGCGCTCCGACATCCAGTGCATCCTCGACCGCGACCCCGCGGCGCGCAGCCGCTGGGAGGTCATTACCTGCTACCCCGGGCTGCACGCCGTCTGGCTGCACCGGTCGGCGCACTGGTGCTGGAACCATGGCCTGAAATGGCTGGGCCGCTTCATCTCGCACGGCGCGCGCTGGATCACGGGCATAGAGATCCACCCCGGCGCCAAGATTGGCGAGCGCGTTTTCTTCGACCATGCCATGGGCGTGGTGGTGGGCGAGACCGCGGAAATCGGCGACGGCTGCACCATCTACCAGG
The DNA here is from genome assembly GCF_000193225.1 of Verminephrobacter aporrectodeae subsp. tuberculatae At4. Taxonomy (GTDB): domain Bacteria; phylum Pseudomonadota; class Gammaproteobacteria; order Burkholderiales; family Burkholderiaceae_C; genus Acidovorax; species Acidovorax aporrectodeae. The sequence continues at coordinate 20,462 of NZ_AFAL01000364.1, forward strand.
GCGTGACGCTGGGCGGCACCTCGCTCTACAAGGGCAGCAAGCGCCACCCGACGCTGGGCCGGGACGTCGTGGTCAGCGCCGGTGCCAAGGTGCTCGGCGGTTTTGAAGTCGGCGACGGGGCCAAGATCGGCAGCAACGCCGTGGTCATCAAGCCGGTTCCGGCCGGTGCCACGGCGGTGGGCATTCCGGCGCGCATCATTCCGACGCGGGAGGGGCACAGCGCCGACGTGAGCGCCCCGCCGCAGGCGCGCGAGTTCATGGCCTACGGAATCACGCAGGAGGACGACCCGCTCTCGCAGGCCATGCGCGGCCTGATCGACACCGCGGCGGCGCAGGAGCACCAGATTGCGCTGCTGTGGCAGGCCATCGAGAAGCTTTCGGCGCACCGTCAGGACTGCGTTCCCGGCGACGCTGCGCGCAAGGAGCAGTTCGAGGCGGGCAAGTTCAACGCCCTGGTGGGCAAGTAGTTTTCCGGGTTTTCCGCGGATCGCTCACGCCGGCGTGGCGCGCACCGCGCCCTTGGGCCGGAACGCCTTGCAGACCGCGTCGCGGGTTTCGAGGTAGGGGCCGCCGATCAGGTCCAGGCAATACGGCACCGCGGCAAAGATTCCCGGCACCAACGGCCTGCCGTCGGCGTCCCTGAGGCCCTCGAGCGTTTCGGCGATCGCCTTGGGCTGGCCGGGCAGGTTGATGATCAGGCAGCGGTCACGGACCACGGCCACTTGGCGCGACAGGATGGCGGTGGGAACGAAGCGCAGGCCGATCTGGCGCATTTGCTCGCCAAAGCCCGGCATCTGCCGGTGCGCCACGGCCAGCGTGGCCTCGGGCGTCACGTCGCGCAAGGCCGGTCCGGTGCCGCCGGTGGTGAGCACCAGGCAGCAGCCTGCGGCGACGAGTTCGATCAGCGCGGCGCTGATGTCCGCTTGTTCGTCGGGGATGAGGCGCGGCTCGAAAGCGATCGGGTTGTGCAGCGCGCGCGTGAGCCAATCGCGCAGCGCGGGCAGTCCCTGGTCCGCGTAGACGCCGCGGCTCGCGCGGTCGCTGACCGAGACGATGCCGATCCGCACCGGGTCGTGGCCGCTGCCGTCCGCGGTGCTTGCGTCGTTGTCGTCGCTAGCCATTGTCGTCGTCCTCGCCCGTGTCGCTGGCCCCCGCAAGCCCGGCGCCGTCCAGATGTCCGCGCACGAATTGGAACAGCTCGCGCCAGGCGCGCCCCTGGCGCGGGGCCAGGCCCTGCGCGGCTGGCGGCGTGGCGTCCTTGCGCGCCTGGCGGATCAGGGCGCGCAATTGCTGCGCGTCGCTGGTGGGGTGCTCGGCCATCCAGGGCGCGAGGGCGGAGTCGTCGGCGAGCAGGCGCTCGCGCCAGCGTTCGGCCAAGTGCAGCCGCTGCTTTTCGCTCGCCGACCCCCGGTGCTGCTCCTCCAGGGACTGGCGTGCAGCCTGCACCAGCGCGGGGTCCAGTTTGCGCATGAGCTTGCCCACGTACTGCATCTGGCGGCGCCGGCCTTCGAAGTCGCTGATGCGCCGGACCTCGGCCAGCGCGTTGAGCAACACGTCCGGCAGGCCCAGGGCGGCGAGCAGGTCGGCACGCAGGGTCAGCAGATTCTTGCCCAGCGTCTGCAAGGCATCGCTTGCGCGCTTGAGATCGGTGCGGCTGGCGTCGGGCGTGCCCTTGCGCTCGGCCCGGAATTGAATGTCCAACTCGCTGCCCTGGGCAACGAAGCGGCCCTGAACGAAATAGCCTTTTTGGGGTTTGCGGGACATGGAGGCAAAGACGGTGGGCGGCGCAGTGGCAAGTATCATAGCCGCCGCCATGAACAAACCCTTGCCCCAAGCCCCGCGAATCCACAGCGCCCGCACCCCCGACAGCGGCTTCAGTTGCAGCCGTCCGTTTTTTGAAGAACTGGTCGATCGCGCCCTGGCGCACGCCAAGAAGCTCGGTGCCAGCGACGCCGGCGCCGAGGCGTCCGAAGGCTGTGGCCTGTCGGTCAGCGTGCGCCGGGGTGCGCTGGAGAACGTCGAACGCAACCGCGACAAGTCGCTGAGTGTGTCGGTCTACATCGGCCGCCGCCGCGGCAACGCGAGCACCTCGGACTTCTCCGGCAAGGCCGTCGAGCAGACCGTGCAGGCGGCCTACGACATCGCCCGCTTCACCGCCGAAGACCCCATGGCCGGACTGCCCGACGCGGCCGACATCGCGCCGCAGGACAGCCACCGCGAACTGGACCTGTTCCACCCCTGGGCCATCGACAGCGAGGCCGCGGCCGGCCTGGCCATGGAATGCGAGGCCGCCGCCATGCAGACCAGCCGCCGCGTCACGAACAGCGAAGGTGCGGGCGTTTCGGCCCAGCACAGCCATTTCTTCAGCGCACACACGCGCGGCTTTCGCGGCGGCTACGCCGCTTCGCGCCATGGCATTTCAGTGGCACCCATCGCATCGCTGCCCGGCAGGCGCGTCGAGATGCAGCGCGACGCCTGGTACGGCTCCATGCGCGACGCCGCCGCCCTGCCCGCACCCCGGGCCGTGGGTCGCTACGCCGCGGAGCGCGCGCTGAGCCGGCTGGGCAGCCGCAAGATCGCCACCACGCAATGCCCGGTGCTGTTCGAGTCCCCGCTGGCCGCAGGGCTGCTCGGTGGTTTCGTGCAGGCCGTCAGCGGGGGCGCGCTGTACCGCAGGAGCAGTTTCCTGATCGACGCGCTGGGCAAGCGGGTCTTCCCCGGGCACATCGACATTCTGGAAGACCCCTTCGTACCCGGCGGCAAGGGCAGCGCGCCGTTCGACGACGAGGGCGTGCGCGTCGCGCCGCGCAAGGTGGTCGAGGGCGGGCGCGTGCAGGGCTACTTCCTGTCGAGCTACTCCGCGCGCAAGCTGGGAATGAAGACCACGGGGAATGCCGGCGGCTCGCACAACCTCGTGCTCACGTCGCGCCTGACGCAGGCCGCGGACGATCTGGACGCCATGCTGCGCAAGCTCGGCAACGGGCTCTTCGTGATCGAGCTCATGGGCCAGGGCGTGAACCAGGTGACGGGCGACTATTCGCGCGGCGCGAGCGGTTTCTGGGTGGAAAACGGCCGCATCGCGTACCCGGTGCACGAGATCACCATCGCCGGCAACCTCAAGGACATGTTCCGGGGAATCGAGGCCGTGGGCGCCGACGCCTACAACTACGGGGCCAAGACGGTCGGCTCGATTCTGGTGAATCGCATGAAGGTCGCGGGCAGGTGATTCGCAGGGCGTCAGCCCGCCAGCGCGGCCTTCGCGGCGGCGGACACCTGGCCCATGTCGGCCTTGCCCGCCAGGCGGGTCTTGGCCATGCCCATGACCTTGCCCATGTCGCCCGGGCCGGTGGCGCCGAGTTCGGCCACGATGGCCTGCACGGCGGCCAGGGTTTGTGCGGCCGACATGCGCTCCGGCAGATAGGCTTGCAGCACGGCCAGTTCGGCCTTTTCCTTGTCGGCCAGATCCTGGCGGCCAGCACCCTCAAAAGCCCCGATGCTGTCCTTGCGCTGCTTGATGAGCCGGTCGACGATGGCTTCCACGGCCGTGTCATCGAGCGTGACGCGCTCGTCGACTTCCTTTTGCTTGATCGCCGCCAGCAGCAGGCGGATGGCGCCCAGGCGCTCGCTGTCCTTGGCACGCATGGCGGTTTTCATGTCTTCGGTGATCTGGTCCTTGAGGGACATGGCGTTCTCCTGTGCAGGATTTTTCAAAAAAAGAAAACCCGCGCCAGGGGTGCCGAGCGCGGGTCGAGCGCGAACTACCGGGGGGACCCCGGGCGGGCCCGGGAGCCGGGGATCAGTACAGTTTCTTGGGCAGTTGCATGCTGCGAACGCGCTTGTAGTGGCGCTTGACGGCGGCGGCCTTCTTGCGTTTGCGCTCGGCCGTGGGCTTTTCGTAGAACTCGCGCGCGCGCAGGTCCGTCAGCAGGCCGAGCTTTTCAATGGTGCGCTTGAAGCGGCGCAGGGCAACGTCAAAGGGCTCGTTTTCTTTTACGCGGATCGTAGTCATTGGCTTTCCAAAATATGCCCACAGAGGGGCTTCCGGGAAGATCGGGCCTGAAGGCCCCGTCTGTGGGTCTGCAACTGGTGTTTGGCCGACGGGGCATTGCCAGCAAAGCCCGGCATTATAGCCGCTGTCGCCCCATACGCCGCAAGCCGCAATGCGTTCGCTGGCGCGCGTCACGAATGGGCAAACAGCCCCCCCTCGTCGAGCAGCTCATACGCGATCCGGGGCCGCGCGGCCATGCTTTTCTTGATTGCTGCGGGAATCGCCTGCCGGGTCTTGCGGCACAGGCCGGGTTGCTCGTGCACCAGGATCACGATCCCGCGCAGGCTGTGCACCCCGCGCGGGTTCGGGGTGATGGACAGGCGGATGCCAAGCTGCTGCGCCATGCGCTCCTGCATCTGGCGCAACTCGCCCAGGCTGCCCAGGTTCTCCAGCCGCTCCAGCATTTTTTTTCCTCGGGGCGGGTCAGCCGCAGTACCCGCACGTCGTCGTCCGGGGCCTGGAGCAGCGTGTCCCGCTGACAAATACAGGTCCCCGGGGGGCATTCGGTGCGGACGGGGAACGGGAACTGCGTCATGGACGGGGGCCGGCGGTGGTGCGGGGCAGTCAGCCCATTTTAGGTGGAAGTTCCCCCGCCCTTGAGCCGAATTTGCCAAGCCAGGGTGCTGGCAGGCTCAACCAATGAGCGGTTTGTGCTCTGTTCGTTCCGCAGGAGGCACGAAGGGACGAAAATCCGATCCCACATAGAGTTGGCGTGGGCGCACAATCTTGACCGCCGGGTCCGTGATCATCTCATTCCAGTGAGCGATCCAGCCCGCAGTGCGGGCCACGGCAAATTGCGCCGTGAACATGGACAGCGGGATGCCAATGGTCTTGAGAATGAGTCCTGAATAAAAGTCAACGTTGGGGTAGAGCTTGCGTTCGATGAAAAAATCATCGTTGAGTGCAATACGCTCCAATTCGAGCGCCATTTTCAGCAGCGGATCATCCTTTTTTCCGTATGCCTCAAGCACCTCGTAGCAATACCGCCGCAAGACTTTTGCCCGTGGATCGTAGGTTTTGTAAACCCGGTGCCCGAAACCCATCAAGCGATAGGGGTCATTCTTGTCCTTTGCCCGTTTGATGACGGCGGGGATGTTTTCAATGGAGCCGATTTCATTGAGCGTCTGCAGCACGCCCTCATTGGCACCACCGTGCAACGGCCCCCAAAGCGATGCAATGCCTGCAGCAATACAGGCATAGGGGTTCGCACGGCTTGAGCCAACCGAGCGCACCGTGAACGTCGAGGCATTTTGCTCATGGTCGGCCTGCACGATCAACACCGCGTTGAAGGCCCGCACGCCAGCCGGGTTGAGCTTGAAGGGCTCGCATGGGACGGCAAACAACATTTGCATGAAGTTTGAAACGTAATCGAGATCGTTGCGGGGGTAGACCATGGGTTGTCCAACGGAATACTTGTAAGCCATTGCCGCAATGGTCGGCATTTTTGCAATCAGGCGATGCGCCACAATTTTGCGATCATCCGCATTGAATATGTCAAGCCCATCATGATAGAACGCCGACAGGGCACCGGTCATGCCGCACATGACGGCCATGGGATGCGCATCGCGCCGGAAGCCACGCAGGAAAAACACCATTTGCTCATTTACCATGGAATGGTAAGTGATGTTGTGCTGGAATTCCGCCTTCTGGCCGGGCGTCGGTAAATCGCCATTCAGCAGCAACCAGGCCACGTCCAGATAATCAGAGTTGTCAACCAACTCGTCAATCGAATAACCGCGATAGCGCAAAATCCCTTCGTCTCCATTGACATATGTGATTGAAGATTTGCAGATTCCGGTATTCATCAATCCAATATCCAGAGTGCAAACTCCGGTATTTTTATGAAGATCAGCGATATCCAGCATTTCCGGGCCATTCGTAGGCACCAGCACAGGAAAGTCGTTTCCTGCGCCAGTGGATGGCAACGAGCTTCTCTTCGCATCGGGCGTTGATTGGGGATCCATTTTCTTTGCCTTTCCTTTCATGAATCAGGCTTTTCCACGCAAGATCGGGTTGATGGAGGTCCAAGATTGGACGGTATGAAGCTGTGAATTATGGCCTGCCGGAAGGGGGTGCGGGGGCCGATAAAATCGCCGCACCCGCGACCATCCCACCCCTTTTTCGGAACTCCCCTGCTGTGTCCTACGCCTTGGAAACCCGGCGCCGCCGTACCTTTGCCATCATTTCGCACCCCGACGCGGGCAAGACGACGCTGACCGAAAAGCTGCTGCTGTTCTCGGGTGCGATCCAGATCGCCGGCGCCGTCAAGGGCCGCAAGGCCAGCCGCCACGCCACCTCCGACTGGATGGAGATCGAAAAGCAGCGCGGCATCTCGGTGGCGTCGAGCGTGATGCAGATGCTCTACCGCGAGCATGTCATCAACCTGCTCGACACCCCCGGGCACAAGGACTTTTCCGAAGACACGTACCGCGTGCTCACCGCCGTCGATTCGGCGCTGATGGTGATCGACGCCGCGAACGGTGTGGAGGCGCAGACGCGCCGCCTGATCGAGGTCTGCCGCCAGCGCGACACACCCATCATCACCTTCGTGAACAAGATGGACCGCGAGGTGCGCGACCCGCTGGACCTGCTCGACGAGGTCGAGCGTGAACTGGGAATGCCCTGCTGCCCCATGACCTGGCCCGTGGGCCAGGGCAAGAGCTTTGGCGGAATCATCCAGCTGCGCGCGCAAACCATGACGCTGTTCGAGCCCGGCAGCGAGCGCCGCCCGCAGGACTTTGAAGCGCTTCCCCTGGCCGACGCGCACCGGCTGCGCGCCCGCTTTGGCGCGGCGTTCGACGCTGCCATGGAGAGCATGGAATTGGCCGCCGGCGCGTCGCCCGCCTGGGACCCGGCGGCCTTTCTGGCGGGCAGGCTCACGCCCGTGTTCTTCGGCTCGGGCGTGAACAACTTCGGCGTGCTGGAGGTGCTCGACGCGCTGGTGGACATGGCCCCGCCCCCCGGCCCGCGCCGGAGCACGCTCGTGCTCGACGGGCAGCGCGTGGTGCAGACCGTCCAGCCCGAGGACGAGGGCTTCTCGGGGGTCGTTTTCAAGGTGCAGGCGAATATGGACGCGAACCACCGCGACCGCATCGCGTTTGTGCGCGTGGCCTCCGGCAGGTACGTGCCGGGCATGCGGCTCAAGGTGCAGCGCAGCGCCAAGGAACTGCGCCCGACCTCGGTCGTGACCTTCATGAGCCAGCGCCGCGAGGCGGTGGAACAAGCCTACGCGGGCGACATCATCGGCTTTACCACGCACGGCGGCGTGCAGTTGGGCGACACCATCACCGACGGCGCGAGCCTGCAGTTCACGGGCCTGCCGTTCTTTGCCCCGGAGTTGTTCATGAGCGTGGTGCTCCTGAACCCGCTGCGCGCCAAGCAGTTGCAGCAGGGCCTGGCCCAGCTGGGCGAAGAGGGGGCGATCCAGGTCTTCAAGCCGGACGCCGGCGGCCACATGCTGCTGGGTGCCGTGGGCGCGTTGCAGTTTGATGTGGTGCAGCACCGCCTGCGCGCCGAGTACGACGCCAACGTGCGCCTGGAAGGCTGTCAGTACACCGGCGCGCGCTGGATCACGGCGGACGACCCTGCGCAACTGCGTGCGTTCACCGACGCCTACCCCCTGCGCCTGGCGCACGACGCGGCCGGCACGCTGGCCTACCTGTGCACCAGCCCCTACGACGTGCGGCTGGCGCAGGAGCGTTTTCCGGAAATCCGCTTCCACCCGCTGCGCGAACACGCGGGGCTGGCGCTGCAGGCCGGTTGATTTCCATGGGTGTTGGTCCCCTCGACAGGAATCGAACCTGTATCTAGCGCTTAGGAGGCACTCGTTCTGTCCATTGAACTACGAGGAGGCGAGCGCGCACATTGTAGGGCCCGGGTGCGCGCGCTCAGTCGTACTTCACGGTGTAGATGATGTCCAGCGCGCTTTTCTCCCCCGTCTGCCCGCGCAGGGTCAGGCGCCGCGAGAGGTCGTAGAAGATGTACAGCGTGCCCAGCGTTCCCGACAGGCTGCGCTCGTAGCTCACGTACAAATTCTTCGACAGGCGCTTGCCGAAGGTCAGGGCGGCCGCTCCCGCGTCCTCGCCCGCAGCGGGGCCGCGAAAGCCGATCTCGTCCAGGCCCAGGCGGTTGGCTACGCCGGCGGTGCTGCCGCCCTTGCGGCCCAGCAGCGCCAGGGCGGCCTGCTGCAGCAAGGCGGCTTCGGCGCCACCGGCCGAGGTGCTGCGACCCAGCACGACCCATGAGAGCTTTTCCGCGTCGGGCATTTCGGGTTCGGAATAGAGCGTGACGCGCGGTGCCTGCGCCGTCCCGGTGACCTGCACCCCGGCGCGCACGCTGATGTTCGGGCGCAGCGCCAGGATGTCGAGCGAGGGGTTGTCGTGGGGTCCGTTGAAGCGGATCAGGCCGGTCTCCACGTCGAGCACCTGGCCCCAGGCGCGGTAGCGGCCTTCCTCGGTGCGCACCTCGCCCGTCACGCGCGGCGGGGTACCCGCGTCGGCGCTGCTGCGGATCTCCAGCGTGCCCGTGAGCCGGGTGGTGATGCCATGGCCCTGCAGCGCAAAGTCGTTGCCCAGGTCGAGGGTGATGACGATGTCGGGCGGCTTGGCGGTTTCGGCCTGCGCCGCGAGCTGTTCCCTGGCCTGTGTCTGGATCCGTTCCTCGCGCTCCCGCGCGGCGGAGTGCACGATCACGTCCGAGCCCAGGTGGGGCGTGGATTCGTCGGGCAGGATGATGGTCGCGCGGTCGATTCCGAGTGCGCCGCGCAGGCGGATCTGCCCCTGTTCCAACTGCGCCTGCAGGTGGCCCGACACGCTGACTTGGCGGTCCGCGCGCACCAGCACTTGCAGCGCCCGGGCTTCGGCCTGCAGGGACATGGTGATTCCCGACAAGCCGTCGGCCGCCTCGTCCCAGGTGATGCGGCCGCTGCCGCTGAGCGTTCCGCCGTCCTGCGGCGCCGGCGTGCGGTTGCCGCTGAAGCCGGCGATGCGTGCATTGCTGCCCCGCCCGCCCTGCAGGTGCAGTTCGGTGATGTCGAGTTGCTTGCCGCGCAGCGTGGCACGCAGGCGGCCACCCTGCAGGTCCACGCCGTCGATGAGCGAGCGCACGGCCAGGTCGTCCGCCCCCAGGGTTCCCGACCAGCGCGGGGCCTTGCGCGTTCCCGACAGGCTGGCGTCGGCGTCGAAGGTGCCGCGCACGCGCCAGCCGGGCGGTGCCAGCGCCGACCACAGGCCCATGTCGGGCAGTTGCGCGCGCAAGTGGCCCGCCAGTGGTGCGTCGGCGGCCCAGGTGCTGGCGCCGACCGCGCCGTCGCCGGCCAGGGTGATGCGCGTGCTCACGCGCGCGT
>NZ_AFAL01000363.1 GCF_000193225.1 Verminephrobacter aporrectodeae subsp. tuberculatae At4
TCGTCCCGCACTCGGGCGGCGTGTACGCGCTGCAAGCCTTCAACGAGCAGGAGAAGTTCATCGTCATGGCGTACTCGAGCACGCCCAAGATCACCGGGACCGGCAACAAGCTGACCATCCGCATCCCGCCCACCTTCAACACCTACATCGAGCCCTTCACGCACTACCAGATGCAGCGCTTCGGCAAAAGGGTCGGCCTGCTGCCGGGCGACCACGAGTACGCGAAGAACTGGGCCCAGCTCTTTGCGCCGGCCTGGGAAAGGGCCGGCGGAACGGTCGTCTCGAACAACCCCATGTCCTACAACCGCTCGACCGACTTCTACAGCGGCGTGAGCCGCGTGCTCGCGGAAAGGCCCGACGTCCTGTTCGTCGGCGGCCCCTCGGAGCCCACCGCGCTGGTGGTCCGGCAGGCGCGCGAACTCGGCTTCAAGGGCGGTTTCCTGCTCATGGACCAGGTCAAGATCGACGAAATGGCCAAGATCACCGGCGGCCTGGCGCCGCTCGAGGGCTCGATCGGCGTGCTCCCGGTGTCCTACGACGAGCGCGTGGGACCGAGGCGTTTCGTACAGGCCTACCACAGGGCCTACGGCGCGGACAAGGACCCGACCACCGAAGCCTCTTACAACTACACGCTGGTGCACGCACTGGCCGCAGCGATGAAGCTCGCGGGCAGCACGCGCGACGCCGCAGCCATCCGCGCCAAGATCGGCGAGGCACTCGCGCAGCTGCCCGAGACGATCAACGCCGGCAACCTCCAGGGCGTGGACAGCGTGGGCGGCACCCTGACGAATCCCCTGGCGGCCGCGGTCGAAGGCGGCAAGATCAAGCGGCTGAGCCTGCCCGGGCTGACCAAGGGCAGCCCCTGAGCAGGCCGCACCATGGCCGCAAGCCAGTGGTATGCGCACTCCCCCATCCTCATCTGGGGCGGCGGCGCCATCGGCGGCTGCGTCGCGGCCCTCCTGGCCCGCGCCGGTGTGCCGGTGAAGATGGTCGACATCGTCGCCGACCACGTGCAGGCCAGCCGCACCGGCGGTCTGCGCATCGAAGGCCCGGTGGTGCAATGCACGCAACGGGTCGATGCCGCGACCCCGGCCGAACTCAGGGGCCGCCACGACTGCATCCTGCTGGCCGTCAAGGCCCAGCACACCCGTGCCGCGCTCACGCAATTGCTGGCGCACCTGAGCGACGACGGCGTGGTGGTATCGCTGCAGAACGGCCTGAACGAAACGCTGATCGCCGGCAGCGTCGGCGCGCACCGCACGGTCGCCGGCTGCGTCAACTTTGCCGCGGACTACCTCGCGCCAGGCCGCATCGGCTATGGCAACCGCGGTGCCCTCAAGTTGGGAGAGCTGCGTCCGGGCCTGACGCCACGGATCACCGCGCTCGCCGAACTGCTGCGGGCCTTCGACGGCGACACCACGGCGGTGCCGGACATTTGGCCGTTCAAATGGGGCAAGCTCGCCTACGGCAGCCTGTTGTTCGCCACGGCGCTGGCCAACGAGCCGATGAGCGAGTCGCTCGCCGATCCGCAGCACCGCCCGCTGTTCGTGGCGCTTGCGCGCGAGGTGATCGGTGTCGCCGACTTGGCCGGTGTGCAGCCGCTCGGCTTCGACGGTTTCGACCCTGCCGCCTTCCGCGCGGGCGCCAGCGCAGCCGCAGCGGCGCATTCGCTGGACCGCATGGCGCAGCACTACCGCCATTCGGGCAAGCAGCGCAGCGGTGTCTGGCGCGATCTGGCGGTGCGCCAGCGCAGGACCGAGGCGGACAGCCAGATGGGCGAAATCGTGCGCATCGCGCAGTCCCGCGGCGCGAACGCCCCGATCACGGAACAGCTGATCCGCCGGGTCCACGAGATCGAAGACCGCCGCCGCGACATGGCCCGCGCCAACCTGGTCGAATTCGCCGCCGCCGTGCAGGCATGGGCAGCACCGTGAATGCTCCCGAGTACCACGGCAAGAAGGTCGCCATCACCGGCGCGGCGGGCGCCTACGGAAGGGATCTGGCGTCGGCGTTCCACCGGTGTGGCGCCAATCTGCTGCTGAGCGACGATCAGGCCAGTTGCGCGTCAACGCTGCCGCACGGCAGCTGGCGCTACCTGCGGGCCGACCTGCGCACGGCTGCGGGCACGGACGCGCTCGCCGACTGGTTGCTGGCCGATGGCGTCCCCGACGTCCTGGTAAACAACGCGGGGCTGTTTCCCTTCGTCGATCTGCTCGCAACCCCGCTGGACTGCTTTGATGCCATCCTCGGCGTGAACCTGCGCGCGCCGTTCCGGCTGATGCAGCGCATCGGCGCCGCGATGGCGCAGCGTGGTGCCGGGGCCATCTGCAACATCTCCTCGGGTGCTGCCAGCGTGGTGCGCGAGAACGGCGCCGTCTACGGCGCGTCCAAGGCTGCGCTGGAACAGCTCACGCGCGCGTTTGCCGTTCGGCTAGTGTTCTGCCCCGGAAATATCAGCACAAAATGAAACTGATGCATTTCACGTCATGGCAAGGCGCAAACCGCAGCGATACCCTTAGGTATCGCGAGGATTTGCAACGCCGCCATGGCGTGAAAGGCGCAGTTTCATGTGCTGATATTTCCGGGGCAGGACACTAAGTCCCTGCGGTGTGCGGGTGAATGCGGTGCGCCCGGGCCTGCGCGCTGCCACCCGCGACGGCGTCCCGGCCGAGCACCTGCAGCGGGTCGGCGCCGACGTGCCGCTGCGGCGCTTGGCGCAGCCCGGCGAAGTGGCCCAGTTGGTCACCTTCCTGTGCTCCGGGGCCGCCGCTTTCATCACCGGCGAGACCATCGCGGTGGATGGTGGCAACGGAATCAACCGGCGCGCGCCGACATGAATCACGCGCTGCTGCGGGCAGTCATCGATGGAGCCCTGGCCCGCGCCTTGCTTGCCGCCCCACTCCGAAGCCTGCACCGCATCCACACAATCATCCCCCTGAAAGCCCGCCATGCGCATGCACGAGCACCCCACGATCAACTACCCCGAATACCACTGGCCGGCAGGCAAGCGCTGCGCGGTGGTGTTCTCGCTCGACCTCGACGCGGAGTCGCCGTTCCTGTGGCTCCACCGCGGCCAGCAGGTGCAGCAGCTCGGCGAGATCGAGCAGCGCCGCTTTGGCCCGCGCCAGGGCCTCGCGCGCGTGGTCCGCCTGTTCGCCGAGTACGGCATCCGCGGGAGCTTCTACGTGCCGGGCGTGGTCGCGCAGACCTACCCCGGGCTGCTGCCGTTCCTGCTCGAAGGCGGGCACGAGATCGCCCACCACGGCTACTACCATGAGCGGATCGAGGCGATCCCGGTGGCGCAGGCCGAGGACTACCTGGTCATGGCGCAGGAACTGTTTTGCACCCAGACCGGCCTGAGCGGCCTGGGCCACCGCGCTCCATCGTGGGAGATGACGTCCGACTTTCTGCAAACGCTGGAGCGGCGCGGCGTTTCCTACGACAGCTCGCTGATGGGATTCGACCACCCCTACCACGTGGGCAACATGGTGGAAGTGCCGGTGCAGTGGACGGTCGATGACGCGCTCTATTTCCGCTATACCAATAGCCCGCGCGACAAGACCCATCCGGCCAACCCGGGCGCCGTGCTGGACAGCTGGATCGAGGAATTCGAGGGCGTGCGGGAAACCGGCGGCCTGTTCATGGTGACCCTGCACGACTGGATCTCCGGCCGCAGCCAGCGCCTGCGCCTGCTGCGCAAGCTGATAGCGCATATCCGGCATGACCCGCAGGTCTGGTGGGCCCGCGCCGACGAGGTGGCCGCCTGGCACGCCGCGTCGCCCAACCGCGACCTCTATCGCGTGCCCGCGCATTCCATCAACACGCACTTCGAGAGCGCAACCCGGGGCTGAACATGCCGCATCCGTCTTCCTCCCGCCGCCACCTGCTCCAGGCCGCAGCGCTCACCACGCTGGCACCGCTGCGCACCTTGGTGTGCGCTGCCGACCCCTGGCCCGCTCAGCCGATCAAACTGGTGGTGCCGTTCCCGGCCGGCGGCAACACCGATCTGATCGCGCGCATCCTGGTCAAGACGATGGCGGACGACCTGGGCCAGGCGATCGTCATCGACAACCGGTCCGGTGCCGGCGGCAACATCGGCGTCGAGAGCGTGGCCAAGGCGGCGCCGGATGGCTACACCCTGGCCTACAGCACGCTATCGACCTACGCGCTCAACGTGGGCCTGTACCACAAGCTGGCCTATGACCCGGTGCAGGACCTGGCGCCGGTGGCGTTGACGGTGCAAGTGCCGCTGGTCCTCGTGGTGCCAGCGAGCAGCGGCATCCGGACCCTGACCGAGCTGCTGAAACAGCTCAAATCACAGCCCGGCAAGTTCAGCTACGGGTCGGCGGGCAACGGCACCTCGGGCCATATCGCCTGCCATCGGTTCGTCCGCATGGCCGACGTTGACGTGCAGCATGTCCCGTACAAGGGCTCGGCACCGGCAATGACCGACCTGATGGCCGGCAACGTCCATTTCAGCATCGACGCGCCCTCGGTGGTCGCGCCGTTGATCCGGGCCGGGCGGCTGAACGCGATCGCGGTCGCCGTTTCCGGGCGCATCCAGGCGCTGCCGCAGGTGCCGACTTTCGACGAAGCCGGCCTGCCGGGCTTGCGCGCCTACACGTGGAACGCGGTCTGGGCGCCCGCGGGCACGCCGCAGGCCATCCTGGATCGGCTCAATGCCGCCGTCAACAAGGCACTGAGCACCCCCGCGAATACCCGGCAGATCGAGGCGGCCGGCGTCGTTCCCTATCCGGCCATGAACCGCAGCCAGGTGCAGGAATTCATGAAGAAAGAGTACGACGCCTGGGTGCCGCTGGTGCGCAGCATGAGGATGTCCTTGGGTTGAGCGCCGCGGGCGCAGCGGTATTCGAGCGAGCGCGTCCAAGGGGTCCATGTACAATGTTTCTGTACAATTTTTCTGTACAAGTTGAAAGGGACGTCATGACCATAGAAACCACTTACAGCCAAGCACGAGAGCAGCTCAAAACGCTGATGGATCGTGCGGTCGAAGACTGCGAAGTGATCGTGGTGCGTCGTCGTGCGGGTGGAGACGTGGCCATGATTGCCGCCGCCGAACTCGAAAGCCTTGTCGAGACGGCCCATCTGTTGCGATCCGCAAAAAATGCAGAGCGTTTGCTCACTGCACTTGCACGCGCGCGTTCGGACGCTATCGAGCCGACCGCTCTGATCGATTTGCAAAAACAGGTGGGGCTTGATGCGTGAGGATGATCGTGTCGCGGTTTGCCATCCTGAATTTTTGGAAGACCTTCAGCACTGGGTCGAGACTGATCGCAGGACAGCCAAGCGTTTGCTTGAACTGGTCCGAGCCATCCTCAAAGACCCATTCGATGGCATCGGCAAACCGGAACCGCTGAAATACCTTGGCGCCGACGTCTGGTCGCGTCGCATCACCCAAGAACATCGCTGCGTTTACTTGGTCAAGGGGGACCGCGTCGAGTTCCTGCAAGGGCGCTACCACTACTGAGCAACGCATTGAGTGGCTCATGACAGCGGCGCAGCCGGGCGTGGGGCGCAAAGAATACGCGCCGCGGCCCGCGCGGAACACTCCCGGCTGGAGTAGGCAGCCAGATGCGTTGCGTCGCAGGCCGTGGCCGGCCAATGCACCGCGTCATAGGCGCTGCGCAGGCCCACGACGACCGTGCGCCCGGCGAGGCGCGAGAAGATCAGGTCCAGCACCTGCCTCTGAGAGGCCGCTCCCTGGAAGTCCTCGCCTGGCAAGGGATAGTTTTCGGTCACGGCAACGATCACTTCGCCATCGGGCATGCTGCCCTCGCGGGAGAATTCGGCGATGGCCTCCTGCGCGCCCAAGGTCCTCCATGCGGCGCGGGGCCAGATTCGGGAAAGCTCGTCAACGAAGCATGAGAAAGCCGGAACCGCCTGGTTCGGCCCGATGCCCCGAACGTTCATCAGATTGCAATAGTCGGCGTCCGTGACCGTCTGCACGACGACCAGGCGCTGCCCCGGCTTCAGCGGCAGCAAGCCGTGCACGTCCGTTCGCACCAGGACGGCCCGTTCTGCGGCCCGCGCTTCCAGCGCGCGATGGGCGGCGAAATCCACCGAAGGGGGCCTTGGCGCCATCAGCCGCGCTTGCTTGAACGCGACGATGCGCCCGACGATGGCGTCGAGCTCTTCCTCGGTGAACGCGCCGCGGCGCACCGCCTGCACGATGGCCTCGATCATTTCGATCTGGCGTTCGACGTAGGAGGCGCTGTGGTCGTAGTGCTCTTCGGACAGCATGATCATGTCGATGCCCGCGCGCAGCGCACGCAGCGAGGCCTCGACGGGCGTGTAGTTGCGGCGGATCGCGCCCATGTTCATGCTGTCGGAGATCACGATGCCCTGGAAGCCGAGCGTCTCGCGCAGCACGCCCTTGAGCATCGCGGGCGACAGCGTTGCAGGATGTTCGGCATCGACCTGCGGGTAGCGGATGTGCGCCGTCATGATCAGGTCCACGCCCGCGTCGATCGCTGCGGCAAAGGGCCGGATGTCTTGCGCGAGCAGCTGCGCCAGCGGATTCGCGACCACGGGAATTTCGCGGTGGGTGTCGCCGTCGGTGCGGCCGTGCCCCGGAAAATGCTTGGCGCAGGCCGCGATGCCGCCCCGATGCGCGCCCTGCACCGCCGCCGCCACATGCGCCGCCACCTCGTCCGGCGTCTCGCCGAAGGCCCGCGTGTCGATGATCGGCGAACGCGTGCTGAAGTTGATGTCCGCGCAGGGCCCGAGCACGCAGTTGAAGCCGGCGAAGCGCATCTCCCTGCCGAAGATTTCGTACATCGCGCGCGTCAGGCCGGTGTCGCCGGTCTTGCCGAGCGCGAGGTTGCCCGGCCCGGTGGTCGATTCCGGCACCAGCACGCCCCAGGCGCCCTCCTGGTCCACGCCGAGCAACGCCGGCACGCCCGAGGGCCGCGCGAGCGCCATGGCCTGGATGTCCGCGCACAGGCGCCGGGCCTCGTCGAAGGTCGCGGCGTTGTCCTGACTCAGGTAGCAGCCGCCGATGTTGTAGCGCTCGACCAGCGGGCGGATCGCGTGCGCGTCCTTGCCCGGGAAAGCCAGGATGAAAAGTTGGCCGACCTTCTGCTCGAGGGTCCAGTCTGCAAGCGGGTTCATGCGCGGCTCCTTGTGTCGCTTCCTGGCTCTGCTATTACTTACTACTACTACTTCTTCTTCGCCGCGCGCTTCGAGCGCAGCTGGCCCATCGTGAACGTCACCGCCAGGATGATGATGACGCCGCGAAAAATCAATTGCTGATCGACGTTCAGGCCCATCAGCACGAGCCCGTTGTTCACCATGCCCATGATGAGCGCGCCGACGATCGAGCCGACCACCGTGCCCTTGCCTCCGAACAGGCTGGTGCCGCCAATGATCACGGCGGCAATCACCATCATCAGGTCGTTCTCGCCGAGCGTGTAGCGCGCGCTCTGCAAGCGCCCCGCGTACAGGATGCCCGCGAGCGCCGCGAGGAAGGCGTTGAGCACGAGCACCAGCAGCTTGATGCGCGCGACCCGGATGCCCGAATAGAGCGCCGCCGTCTGGTTGCCGCCGCTGGCCGTCACTTCCTTGCCGAAGCGCGTGCGGTTCAGCGCCAGGTGGCCCAGCAGCGCCACCGCGAGCATCCACAGGAACAGCACCGAGACCGGTCCGACGTCGCCCGAGCCGAAGAGGAAGACGAAGCGCTCGTCGCTCACCGGAATCGACTGCAACTGCGTGATCCAGCGCGTGACGCCGGTGATGATGCCGGTCATGCCGAGCGTCACCAGGAAGGACGGGATGCCCACCACCGCGACGAACCAGCCGTTGACCAGGCCGAAGGCCGTGCCCGCGAACAGCGCGGCGCCGACGGCGAGCCAGATGGATTCGGTGGCCTGCAGCGTGAGCGCCGCCGTCACCGCCGACAGCGCCACGATGGCGCCGAAGGACAGGTCGATCTCGCCGGCGCTCAGCACGAAGGTCATGCCCACGGCCATGATGGAGATCATCGCGGTCTGGCGCGCGATGTTCATCAGGTTGTTGGTGTCGAGAAAACCCTTGTCGTGCAGGGTCGCGCTGAAAAAAATGAACAGCGCGGCGAACACGATGTAGATGACGAAGTCTCTCCAGTTCACCGGCGTCTTGCGCGCGGCTGCGGGGGCGGTGGTGTTCACGGGGGGTCCCTTGTGTTTTATTGGACGGCGGCCAGCAGACTCTCTTCGGACTGCCCCTGCGCGGGCAGCTGCGCGGCGATGGTGCGCTGCTTCACGATATAGATGCGATCGCAGAAACTCGCGATCTCGCCGTACTCCGTGGACACGAACAGGGCCGCGTTGCCCTGCGCCACGTAGGCGTCGATGATGCGCATGATCTCGTGCTTGGCGTGCAGATCGACGCCGAAGGTCGGGTCGTCGAGCAGCAGCACGCGCGCGCCGGTGCTCAGGCAGCGTGCCACCACCACCTTCTGCTGGTTGCCGCCCGACAGAAAGCGCGTGATCTGCTCGGGCCCCGTGGTCTTCACGCCCAGCTGGCGTATGAACTGCTGCACGATGCCGCGCGAGCGGCGGCGATCGAGCAGCAGCGGTGAGGCCATCTGGCGGTGGATCGACATCAGCGTGTTGTCGCTGACGCTGAAGTCCAGCACCAGGCCCTGGCTGCGGCGGTCCTCGGGAACGAGGTGGATGCCCGCATCGATGGCGTCGCGCGGGCTCCCGATGCGAACCGGTTTTCCTTCGAGCAACAGCCGGCCGCCGTGCACCGGGTCGAGGCCGAAGATCGCCTTCAGTATCTCGGTGCGGCCGCTGCCGAGCAGCCCGGCGAGCCCGACGATCTCGCCGGGATAAAGCGTCAGCGACACATTCTCCACGTGCGCCGTGCCCACGCCTTCCAGTTCAAGCAGCGGCGTCGCGCCCGGCACCACCGGTGGCCGGCTCCAGCTCGGCGCGGCATCGACGTCGCGCCCGACCATCTCGGCGATCAGCAGCGCCTGATCGACCTGCGACACCGGCGCGCTGCGCACGGCCCGGCCGTCGCGCAGCACGGTCACGCTGTCGCAGATCTCGAAGATGTCGCGCAGATAGTGCGTGATGTAGACCATGCTCACGCCCTCGGCCCTGAGCCGCATCAGCACCGCGAAAAGCTGGTCGATCTCGTGGTTCGACAGCGACGCCGTCGGCTCGTCGAGGATCAGGATGCGCGCGTCGGTCGATAGCGCCTTGGCGATCTCCACCAGCTGCTGCTGCCCCGGGCTCAGGCTGCCCAGCAAATCGCCGGGCGAGACCTCGGCCTCGACGCCGACCTTGGCCAGCAGCGCGCGCGCGGCCGCGGCCACGCCGCGCGTGTCGATCAAGCCCAGGCCATTCGAGGCCCAGTGGCCGAGGAAGATGTTGTCCGCCACCGTCATGCTCGGCACCAGGCTCAGGTCCTGGTAGACCATGGCGATGCCGGCCGCGCGCGCGTCCTGCGGCGTGCGGAAGTGGCACTCCTCGCCGAAGACCCGGATCACGCCCTCGTCCTTGCGGTAGAGGCCGTTGAGGATCTTCATCAATGTGGACTTGCCGGCGCCGTTGATGCCCGCGAGCGCGTGCACCTCGCCCGCGCGCAGCACGAAGTCAACGCCCTTGAGCACGGCGTTGCCGGCGAAGCCGATGCACAGGCCGCGGGCCTCGATGGCCAGCTGCGGCTGCGGCGCTGCTGTCTGGGCAGTGGCTTGCACGCTGTTGTCTCCTGCGTCCGGAAGGCGGCGCTTACTTGGCGAGCGCCTTGAGCACGCTCGGCGGCAGCGGGCGACGCAGGGCCCTTTGCCACTGCGCATCGAGGTTCGACTTCGTCACCTTCGCCGCGTCCACCGTGACGAAGGCCGGCGTCGGCTTGTTCAGCAGCGCCAGCGCGCCCATGCGGGCGAGGGTCTGGCCCATGTCGAACGGCAGGTCGGACACCACGCCGGCCATGTTGCCGCCCTTCGCCATGTCGAGCACCGTGGCGGCGCCCAGGTCCATGGTCACGACCCGCAGGTCCTTGCGGCCCGCTTCGCGCGCGGCGGCGAGCACGCCCTCGGCGATGGCGTCCCAGGGCGCATAGATGGCCTTCACGCCGGGGTTCTGCGTGAGCAGAGCAGAGGCTACGATCTGGCCGTCGTTCGGGTTCGCGATGCCCTTGCTCGCGACCACGCGCACCTGCTTGTGCTCGGTCGCCAGCACGGTCTTCACCGCAGCGTCGCGCTGGTTCGTTACGTAGTAGTTGGCGTCGTGGTACATCAGCGCCACGTCGCCCTTGCCGCGAATGCTGTCGCTCAGCAGTTCGGCCGCGCTCTTGCCCATGCCGAACAGGTCGTCGGTCACGATGCCGGCGTAGTCGGTGCCGGCCTTGAAGCCTTTCGGCGCGTTGCTGATGAAGACCAGCCGGACGCCCTGCTCCACCGCCTTGCGATAGGCCACCGCGGCCGATACCGGATCGATCACGAGCGAGATGATCATGTCGGGCCTGAGCGCCAGCACGGTCTCCAGGTCGGTCAGCTGCTTCTGGCTGTCCATCTCGGCGTCGGTCGTCGCGACGACCCGGATGCCCAGCTGGCCGAACACATCCTTGGCACCGGCCGTGACGGCGTTCGTGAAGTCCGAGCTGGTGTGCATCAGGATCGCGGCCTTGTAGCCCTTGGCCTGGACCGCCGCCTGGTCCGTGGCGGACAGCACGACCTGCGTGTGCGGCACCGGCGCCTCGCCGTTGGGGCCGACCGTGCGGGTCACCGCCCGGGTGTCGGCCGCGCCGGCGGCCAGCGGGCCGAACGCGAGCGCCAGGGACGAGGCCAGCAGCGCCAGGGATTTGAGGGAGTTCATGCGCAGTCCTTTCGGGGTTTGTCAGGGGTTCGGATCACGGAATCAGTCAGCAGCTCATCGGGTCCGCGTCACCTTCGCAAGGTGCGGCGGCCGGTCGGGATCGAAGCCGCGGGCACGGGCCAGCGCCTCGACCATCGGATAGAAGCTCTGCACCGCGCAGACCGGGTCGAGGTCGGCGACCGCTGCCTCAGCGAGCGGCAGCACGCAGCCGGGCGTGCCCGCCGGCGCCGCGAGCAGCACGCGCGCGCCGCGGGCGCGCATCTCGTCGGCGAGCGCGAGCAGGCCGGCCTGCGCCGGGCCGCGCGGCGCGAAGATCAGCATCGGGTAGCCCGCGCCGATGAGCGCCATCGGGCCGTGCCTGAGCTCGGCGCTGGAGAAGGCCTCGGCCTGCAGGCCGCAAACCTCCTTGAATTTCAGCGCCGCTTCGAGCGCCACCGGCAGGCCCGTGCCGCGGCTGATCACGAACAGGCGGTCGGCGTCGCGCAGGGCCTCCACGGCCGCCTGCCAGTCGGCATCGACGGCGCGCTGCAGGGCCTGCGGCAGATCGGCGAGCGCGGCCCGAAACGACTTGTCGCCCTCCCACGCGCCGACGAGCCGCGCACCCGCGACCATCTGCGCGATGAAGCTCTTGGTGGCCGCAACGCTGGTCTCGGCGCCGGCGCGCAGCGCGAAGATCCATTCGGCCGCGCCGGCCAGGGGCGACTGCGCATCGTTCACGAAGGCCACCGTGCGCGCGGCCTGCGCGCGAAAGTACTGCGTGGGCGCGACGAGGTCGGGGCTCTGGCCGGATTGCGAGAAAGCCACCGACAGCATGCCCCGGGCCGCGAAGCGCGGGCGGTACAGCGTCACCAGCGACATCGGCAGCGAGGTCACCAACTGGCCCAGCCGCGCCATCGTGAGGTAGGCCATGAAGCCCGCCGCATGGTCCGAGCTGCCGCGCGCGATGGTGAGCACGCCCGTGGGCGGCTGCTCGCGCAGGTGCGCGCCCAGCGCCTCATAGGCCGCCGCGTCGGCGGCGAGTTGATCGGCCACGGCGGCGGGCGCCTGCCGTGCCTCCACGAGCATTTGCGAACTCAAATGACTTCTCCTTCGACGAGAACGGATTGCAGGTCCAGGTGGCGATCGAGCACCACGAGGTCGGCCCACGCGCCGGGCGCGAGGCGGCCGCGGTCGCCCTGCCCCAGGTAGTTCGCGGCATGCGTCGAGACGCGGCGCGCGGCGTCGTCCAGCGGCAGTCCGATTTCGAACACGAGGTTGCGCAGGGCCTGGTCCATGGTCAGCGTGGAGCCAGCCAGCGTGCCGTCGGGCAGGCGCACGCCGCCCATGCACTTGCTGACCTTGTGGCGGCCGAGTATGTAGTCGCCATCGGGCATGCCCGTGGCGGCGGTCGAATCGGTGACGCAAAACAGGCACGGGATCGCACGCAGCGCGACGCGGATCGCGCCGGGGTGCACGTGCACCAGGTCCGGAATGATCTCGGCGTACTGCGCGTGCGCCAGCGCCGCGCCCACCATGCCGGGCTCGCGGTGGTGCAGCCCGGTCATCGCGTTGAACAAATGCGTGAAGCCGCCCGCGCCGCGCCGCAGCGCCGCCACGCCGTCCTCGTAGGTGCCCAGCGTGTGGCCGATCTGCACCTGGAAGCCTTCGGCGCGCAGCGCGTCGATGCATTCGGGCTTGCCGAGAATCTCCGGCGCCAGCGTGACGAGCCGGATCGGCGCGAGCGCGTGCAGCATGCGCAGTTCGTCGAGCGCGGCGGGCCGCGCGTAGTTGGGTTGCGCGCCGAGCTTTCCGGGGTTGATGTACGGCCCTTCGAGGTGCACGCCGAGCACGCGCGCGGCGCCCTTCGGCCGTGCGCGGCACACGCCGCCGAGCGCGCCCATGGCCACGCTGAGGTCGGAGGTCGGCGCGGTCATCGTGGTGGCCAGCAGCGCAGTGGTGCCGTGCCGCGCATGCAGCGTGCTCACATGCCGGGCCGCGTCGCCGCCTTCCATGACGTCGTGGCCGCCACCGCCGTGCACGTGGATGTCGATGAAGCCCGGCAGCACGATGCGCTCGGCGCTGCCGCGCACGTCGTCCACGCCGACCGGTGTGCCTTCGATGCGCTGGATGCGCCCTGCGTGCATGGCGAGTTCGCCGTGCACGAAGCCGTCGGGCGTGAGGATGTGGCCGGAAATTTTCATGTCAGCGGTTTCTTGTGCGCGGTCCAGGGCTCAGCGCCGCATCTCGATGACGAAGTCGTAGCAGTCGCTGCGGCAATAGGAATGGGTCAGCTCGACCACCTGTCCGCTGGCCAGGTAGCCGATGCGGGTGACGAAGAACACGGCAGCGCCGACCGGCAGCTCGAGCCTCTCGGCGAGCTTCATGTCGGCGTTCAGCGTGCGGATGTGCTGCAGCGCGCGCACCGGCGCGTTCCCGCTGCGCGCGAGGTATTCGTACAGCGAAGCATCGACGGCCTCGGGGTTCGGCAGCACGCTCTGCGGGATGGCGCTCACCTCATACGCCAGCACCGCTTCCTCGGCCAAACGCAGGCGTTCGAGCCGCGCCACGCGGGCGCCGGGCGAGAGCCCGAGCGGCAACAGTTCGTCGGGAAGCGCCGCGGAAACGCTGCGCTGTAGCCAGCGCGAATGGGGGGTGTAGCCGCGCTGGCGCAACTCCTCGGAAAAGCTCGTGAGGCGCGACAGCGGCTGCTCCAGCCGCAGCGCGACATAGTTGCCCGATCCGCGCTTGCGCACGATCAGGCCCTGATCGACCAGCTGGTCGATGGCCTTGCGCGCGGTCACGCGCGATACGCTCAGCGACTCCGACAGCGCGCGCTCCGAGGGCAGGGCCGCGTCGGCTTCGAAGCGGCCCTCGCGGATGCCCTCAGCCAGCATCTGGGCGAGTTGCACATACAGCGGGGAGCTGTTGCCGGGATCGAGCTTGATATCGAGGTTCGGATTCTTCATGGCAGCGAAGGTGTCGGGTCACCCCAGCGCGCGGCGCACCAGGTGGATGGCGCCATCGACCGCGTTGCCCGCGGGCTCCACGCGGCGCGTCTGGCA
>NZ_AFAL01000362.1 GCF_000193225.1 Verminephrobacter aporrectodeae subsp. tuberculatae At4
CACGGTGGGGCCCAGGTCGTGGCGAAAGCCGGCGTAGGCGCCGAGCAGGCCGGAGGACGTGGGCACGTCCAGCAACTCGCCGGTGATGGCGTCGCGCGAGACGTATTGATTCCAGCGGGTGGACCACAGCGCCTCTACCGCGTTGTGCGTGCGCGCCACCGCCGCGTGCAGATCCTGCACGTCGCCGTCCCAGGCACACGCAGCGCACAGCGCGAGCAGGTCGATGCCCGCGCGCTGCAGGATGCTGATGATGCCGACGTCCTGCACCCGGTACGGGCAGGACGCGAGGATCTTCACGGGGTCGAAATCCTGCGCGCGGTTGAAGTCCATCAGGTACACCACGCGGTCGTAGAAACTTTGCGGCGGACGCATCGATGCATCCACATGACCGAGGTCGTGCCGGGTGTAGGGCCGGGTGGTTTGCGGCACGCGGGCCAGCGGCACGTCCCAGGCGGGCGAGTTGTCCATGCCGGTTTCCCAGGGGTGGATGTTGAGCACCAGGCCGCTCCGGTCCGGATCGCGCGCGCGGTACCACCAGCGGTGATGCGCCAGCAGGCCGGGCAGCAAGCCCCGAACCTGCTCGGCGGCTTCGGCCGCTGCTTGCGGCGAAATGGCCTGGGCGCGGTGCCACATCCAGCGCACCATGGTCGCGTGCAGCGGCGGCTGGCTGATGCTGCTGGTGCGGGTGCGGATGGCGTCGGTGCCGGGCGCGCCGTCGGTGCCCCATTCGTCGGCTCCGGGGAAGTAACTGTCGCTCGGCGCATGGAAGGCGATGTGCGCCAGGAAGCCGTCGTTCGGCCCGCCCTGCCACTGGCCCTTGAACAACCAACGCATCTCCTCCCAGGCACGCGCCGGCGCAAAACACATCCAGCCCAGCGCGGTGACGCTGGCGTCCCAGTTCCATTGGAAGGGATAGAGGCCGTCGGTCGGCAGGGTGTAGCCGCCGCGGTCGTTGCCGGTCAGGATCGCGCGGGCTTGTTGGTTCAGGCTCATGTTCGTCGAGGTCGGGGGGTTGAAGGGTTCATGCCGCCAGGCGGCCTTCGGCGTCGTACCAGCGCGCGGCGCCGGGCCGGGCCCTGACGCGCACGCGCTGCTGCGCCGCGATGGCGGGCAGCGCCGAGGTGCTGATGCGCAATAGTTCGTCGTTCACGCGCGCATTCACCTGCTGCGACGCGCCCAGCATCTCCACCACCTTGGCCGACACCTCGAGCCCGCCCTGCTCCACCAGGTCCAGATCTTCGGGCCGGATGCCGAGCACCGTGGCGCCGTCCGGTGCGCGCACGCCGAGCGCGGCATGGCTCGCCACCGAGCTCAGAAAGTTCATCGGCGGGTTGCCGATGAAGCCGCCGACGAAGGTGGTCGCCGGGCGCACGTAGACGGTGGACGGCGCGTCGTATTGCACGATCTCGCCGCCGTGCATCACGGCGATGCGGTCGGCCAGGCTCATGGCCTCGGTCTGGTCGTGCGTCACGTAGAGCGTGGTGGTCCTGATGTCGCGCAGCAGGCCCTTGAGTTCGCTGCGCATCTCCAGGCGCAGCAGGGCGTCGAGGTTGCTCAGCGGCTCGTCCATCAACAGCACGTCGGGCTCCACCGCCAGCGCCCGGGCCACGGCCACGCGCTGGCGCTGGCCGCCCGAGAGCTGCCCGGCGAAGCGCTCGAGCAGGTGCTCGATGTGCATCAGCGCGGCGGCGCGCAGCACCTGCGTGCGGACCTTCTCTTCGCCGACCTTCTGCATGCGCAGGCCGAAGCCGATGTTCTCGGCGATCGTCATGTGCGGAAACACCGCGTAGTTCTGGAACACCATGGCGATGTTGCGTTTGCGCGGCGGCAGGCCGTTCATGCGTTTGCCGTTGATCAGGACGTCGCCGGCGGTCTGCGTCTCGAGCCCGGCAATGATGCGCATCAGCGTGGTCTTGCCGCAGCCCGACGGGCCGAGCAGCACGCAGAACTCCTGGTCCCGGACTTCCAGGTCGATGGCTTTGAGCGCCTGGTGGCCCTTGAATTCCTTGCGCACGGATCGGATGGAAATGGCGGACATGGCGCAGGCCTCAGCGGTTGGAGATGCCCCACATGGCGAACAAGTACTTGCGCACCATGAAGATGAAAACGAGCGAGGGCAGGATCAGGAAGAAGCCGCCGGCGAAGCGGAAATGCAGCGGGCTTTCCTCCAGGCTGGCGAACAGGAAGGCCGTGAGCGTGCGCTGGTTCAGCGTGAGCACGCTGGCCGCGAACACCTCGTTCCACGAGATCACGAAACTGAAGATCATGGTGGCGGCCATGCCCGGCAGCGCCAGCGGCAGCACGATCTTCGCGAAGGCCTGCACCCGCGTGCAGCCCAGCGTCCAGGCCGCCTCCTCGAACTCGCGCGGTATGCCCATGAACAGGCTGGACGACACCAGGATGGAGAACGGCAGCGCCAGCGCGGTGTGCACCAGGGCCACGCCCAGCGGCGTGTCGTACAGGCCCACGGCGATGAACCGCGTGGCCAGCGGCAGCGCCAGAATCGCCAGCGGAAAGGCCCGGGTCATGACGATCAGCAGCCGGTAGACGTTCTGGCCGGCGAAGTCGTAGCGCGCCAGCGCATACCCGGCGGGCGCGCCCAGCAGCACGGCGAACAGCATGCTCAGCAGCGCCACGATGACGCTGTTGCGCACCGCCGTCCACACCCCCGTGTAGTGCACGAAGAAGCTCAGCGTGTCCAGCGAGAGCGTGCCCGGCCACAGGCTCTTCGGCCAGGCGCTCACCGCCTCGCGCGGCGTCAGCGCGCTCAGGCCAATGAGGTAGATCGGCACCAGCCAGCAAATCGCCAGCACGCTGGCCATCGCGTAGAGGAAGCGCGCGTTCGACTTCACGACAAGGTCTCCCGGTTCACCTTCAGCGCCTTCAGGTAGAACAGCGTGACGCCGATGGACAGCAGCAAGATGAACAATGCATAGGCAGCAGCCACGTGGGTGTTCTGGTAGGCGCCCTGCCAGTTGTATGCCTCGCCGACCAGGATGGGCAGGTCGCGCCCGGCGAGCGCGTAGACCACCGCGAACACCTCGAAGGCCAGCACCGTGCGCAGGATCAGCGCGCTCTGCAGGCTGGGCCTGAGCAGCGGCAGCGTGATCTTCACGAAACGCGTCCACGGGCCGGCGCCGAACACCTCGGCCGCTTCGTCGTATTCCTTGGGGATGAGTTGCACGCCGGCCAGCAGGATCACCAGCACGATGGCGGTGGCGCGCCAGAGCTCGGCGACGATCACGCAGGCGAACAGCACCGCCGGGTTCTGGTAGCTAAGCCAGGACACCGGTCCGCTGACCAGGCCGACGCCGCTCAGCACGGTGTTGAAGTAGCCGCGGTCGGTGAAGATGGCGAGCCAGGCCAGGCCCGCGGCCAGGTCGCTCACGCCCAGCGGGATCGTCCACACATAGAGAAAGCCCATGCGGCCGCGCTGCATCTTCTGCAGCATCATCGCCATGCCGAGGGCCAGCACCATCTGCAGCGGCACGACGGCGAGCACCAGGATGAGGGTGTTTCTCAGCGCCACCTTGAAGTTCAGGTCGCCGAACATCTTGGCGACGTATGCGCCGGTCCACACCTGTTCAGGGGTGCGAAAGGCCATCAGGGCCGTCTCGGCCAAGGGCCAGATGAACAGCACCAGCAGGAAGAGCACGCTGGGTGCGATTAGCAGATAGGGGGTCCGTTGGGCGGGCATGGCAAGGGACGGCCGCAGCCGCCGCACGGTGCTCGAATGGATGGACACCGGTGCCGCGCTTACTGCACGGAACAGACCTGGGCGCCGCTGCTCGCATCGGGCGCCCAGCAGGGTGCGCCGACCTCCTTGAGCAACGCGTCCATCAGCTTGCCCTGTTCGTCCAGCACGGTCCGGATGTCTTCCTTGCGCAGAACGATGCGGGTGAACGTATCGACATAGATCTTGTTGAACTCACCGCCCTTGGCGCCAAGTTGCACCGGCAGCAGCGAGGCCCGGCCGTCCCTGGCCGCAAATACCGCCGTCATGCCGTTGGAGGCCAGTTGCACGCCCGGCGACAGCTGCGACAAATCGGCCCGGGCGACGGGGAAGAAGCCAACTTCGCGCAGGATGGCGGCTTGCGCGGCGGGCCGGGTCAGGTAGTCGATCACGCGCTCGGCAGCGGCCTTGTCGGGCGCGTTCTTCGGCACCGCCATGCCGACGATGACCGGCATGAAGCCGCGGCCCTTGGCGCCGGCAGGCGCGGGGAACACCAGGAAATCGTTGGGCCTTTCGACCAGCGCCGACAGCAGCCGCGCGGTGTGGTCGAAGGCCACCCAGACCTCACCGCTCTTGAGCGGCTCTTCCATGAAGCCATAGCTGGTGGAACGCGGGTTCACGTAGGCCCACATCTCCCGGAAATCGGCCCAGGCCTTTTGCGCGTCAGCGTTCCTGAAGGTGCGCACGATGCCGCCGGTGTGGCTGGGGTAGAAGGACGCCTGGAAGAAGCGCCACCACAGACCCTTGGGCCCGGCGGGAAAGCCCAGCTTGCTCTCGCCGGTGGCGTCCTTCATGGCCTTTGCCCAGTCGCGCAGCTGCGCATAGCTGAGGCTGTTGACGTTGGCGCCGGCGGGCAGGTACGGCAGCGCCTTCTTGTTCGCCGCCATCTGGAAGGTGTTGGTCATCAGCGGAATGAAGCGCTGGTGCTCGCCGCCCATCTTGCCCAGGGCCATGATCGATGCCGAGATCTCGCGGCTACCGGCAAGGCGCTTGGCCAGATCGTCCAGGTCGCTCAGGCCGCCCATCTGGTTCACCGGTGCGAGCTCGCCGTCGAGCGCGATGGCCATGCTCACCCTGCCCTGCGCCGCACCGAGCTCGGCCTTCATGCGCGTGAAAAAGGTGTTGCCGTCCTCGGGGACGAAGTTCACCGCATCGGGAAAGCCCTTGAGGATCACGTTGCGCACCTTCTCTGCCTCTTCCACCGGCCGCATCTGGGTCGAGACGATGGTGGTGGTGGTCTGGGCGTTGGCCCATGTGGCCAGCAGCAGGCAGGCGGTGGCAGCCAGGGATCGCAAAGGCATGGAGTGTCTCCTGTCGTGTTCTAAGGGCTCGTCGGGGTGTGCGGGCAGGGGCCGTCGGACTGGCGCACGATCAGCGAGACTGCGGCCAGGTGGCTGCGGTGCGACGCCGCGGGAGCGCCGCCCTGCAACTGCTCGAGCAGCAGCTGCGCGAGGTGATGGCCGTTCTCGACCAGGGCGTGGTCGATGGTGGACAGCGGTGGTTCGGCGTAAAGCCCGGCCTCGGAATTGCCGTAGCCCATCACCGAGATGGTCCGCCCGACCACCAGGCCCGCGGCGCGGATGGCGGCCATCGCGCCCAGCGCCATGGCGTCGGTGGCGCAGAGCATGGCCGTGACCGGCCCGGCCGCGTGGCCTTGGCTGGCATGGTTTTCCGCGATCAGCTCGGATGCGATGCGCAAGCCATCCGCCGCAGTGGGCTCGCCGTGCCGCACCGGACAGGCCGCCGGGTCCAGCCCGAAGGCGTGCATGGCGCTGGCAAAACCCTGTTCGCGCAGGACCGCGAAAGTCATCTGCGGCTGGCCGTTGATCAGCGCAATGCGCCGATGGCCCAGGCCGGCCAGGCGCTCGGTGGCCAGGAAGAAGGCCCGTACATTGTCCGCGTCCACCCAGGCATGGGGCGCGTTGCCCTGGGTCCGCCCATGGGTGATGAAGGGCAGGCCACGCTGCTGCAACAGCGACACCCGCGGATCTTCGATGCGGGTGCGCGCCAGGATCACGCCATCGACCAGCCGACCGGCCAGCAGCCGCTCCAGTTCGGGAAGCTCGTCATCGCCGGTAGGCAACACCAGTGACAACGCGAAATAACCGCGCGGGCGCAACGCCTCGGATACGCCGGCGAGCAAGGCGGAAAAAGTCGCGTCCAGGTAATTCCCGGAGCGCAGCGACGACACCAGCGCGATCGCCCCGGTGCGCCCTGTTGCCAGCCGGTGCGCGACCGGATGCGGCTGATACCCGATGGCCTTGGCCGCCGCCTCGACCCGCTCCCGGGTCCTTGCGCTGACGTCGGTGTAGCCGTTCAGCGCACGCGACACCGTGGAGATGGACAGCCCGAGGGATTCGGCAAGGCTGGAAATGGACATGGGGCAGGCGACGGGGCAAAAGCGCTTTTGGCTACCGATTATCAAAACAAAAGCGGTTTTGGAGCCTGGTGATTACCCGGATGGCTCAAGCAAACTTGCATCAAAGTGGTGTAGTCTGGTGCAGACACCTGCTGCACCCATACCGACCCCTTACAGCAATGGCCAATCGACGCATCCAGTCCTACACCGCCCCGGCGGAACGCACCGTGCGGGCTTCGGTCAGCTTCCCCGAAGACCAGTACGCCGAGCTTGAGCGCATCGCGCTTGACCAGCGCGTGTCGCTGGCTTGGGTGGTGCGGGAGGCGGTGCAAAGCTACCTCGTGACGCGGTGGCCGCTGCTGGAGGGCGGCGCCGCCAAGACCGAAACCAGCAAAGGAAAATAGACGCAATGGATCAGGCCGTCATCGCCCCGTCGTTCGTCGAACCCGCCACCCGACCCGTCAATGTGGGCGCTCAGGCCCGCTTTGAAACGCTGCTGGCCGCGCTGGGGAAGCCCGCCTCTCGCGGCGCGCGCCACGCCATCTACAACGGTGACTGCCGCGAACTGCTGACCCGCGTTCCCGCTGGAAGCCTTGACCTGACCTTCACATCCCCGCCGTACAACATCGGCAAGGAGTACGAGACAGTGCGCCCGATGGAGGAATTCATCGACTGGTGCGCGGACTGGATCAACAGAATCTACCGGGCCACCACCGCCGATGGGGCGCTGCTGCTGAACGTGGGATACGTGTCGCTGCCCGACCGCGCCAAGTCCATCCCCATCCCGTACCTGCTGTGGAACCGGGTGCCGTTCTTCCTCCAGCAAGAGATTGTCTGGAACTACGGGGCGGGCGTTGCGGCCAAGAAGTTCCTGTCGCCCCGCAATGAGAAGCTGCTTTGGTACGTCAAGAACTCCGAGCGTTACTGCTTCAACCTGGACGACATCCGCGACCCCGACGTGGCGTACCCGAATCAAAAGAAGAAGGGCAAGCTGCGCTGCAACACCATCGGCAAGAACCCGTCCGACGTGTGGCAAATCGCCAAGGTCACTTCCGGCGAGGGCCGCGCCTCCAAGGAGCGTACCCCGCACCCGGCGCAGTTTCCGCTTGACCTGTGCGAGCGCTCCATCAAGGGCTTTTCGCCCGCTGACGGCATCGTACTTGACCCCTTCCTGGGCTCAGGCTCGACGATTGACGCCTGTCTGCGGTGGGAACGGTACTCCATCGGCTTTGAAATCCGCGAGGACTACTGCGCCATTGCAGCTGAACGAATCGCCGACGCCCAGCGCCAAACCGCGTCGCTGTTTTAGTACAACCCCTTGTACCGTTCGCGCGCTGCGGCTTGCAGCTTCGCGTACTGGGCGGGGACAGTCTTCGTGCTTACCAGCTGGCCGATGGTGGTCAACCCCGCCGCCGTCAGTTCCGCCGCTGCCTTCGGCCCCGCGCCATCCACAAGCTGTACCGGCCCGTTGAGAATGTAGGGGCCGGGGACGGTCATCAGCTTGTGCCTGTACACGGTATCGTCCAGTCCGGCCATTTGCCCGGTGGCGGACTTCTGCGCCTGCCAGTCGTCAGCGTCAATCCAGCCGAACCGAAGCATCGTCAGCGTTTGGCCATGGAAGCTTTCAGTAGCCGCCATGACTTTTGGAGTTCTTTGCCACGCCGGGCGCAGTGCCGGGCGCTGGCAGCAACTGCCGCAGCTCACGCTGCAGTTCCTGCTGCAGTTGCTTTTCGGTGGGCAGGTGCAGCTGGTAGCGGCTGGCGAAAATGTTCCGCTCCTGCTGCTCACCCAGCGTGTACTTCACGACCGCATCGTTCTTGTCGGAACAAAGGATCAGGCCGACGCTGGGGTTGTCCCCCTCGGTGCGGCGCTCACGATCGTAGTAGTTCACGTAGAACTGAATCTGCCCGAGGTCGGCATGGGTCAGCTTCCCGACCTTCAGGTCCACCAGCACGAAACACTTCAGCACCGCGTGATAGAAGACGAGGTCGATGTAGAAATGATCCCCGTCCAGCGTGATGCGCTGTTGGCGTGCCACGAACGCAAAGCCCTTGCCCAACTCCATCAGAAACTGCTGCAAATTCTCGATCAGGGCCTGTTCGAGCTGCGTCTCGACAAGCCGGGGCGACTCGGGCAGATTCAGAAACTCCAGCACCATCGGGTCTTTGAGCACGTCGATCGGTTGGCTGACTTCATGCCCGCGCGTGGCCAGCCGCAGCAGCCCTTGCTTGTCGCGGCTCTTGGCCAGGCGGTCGAACAGCAGGCTCGCCACCTGCCGATCCAGCTCACGCGCAGACCAGGCGTTGCGCGCCGCTTCGGTCTCGTAGAAGACGCGCGCTTCCTCCCGGTCCACGCGCAGCAACCGGCGGTAGTGCGTCCATGACAGGCCCGGGTTCAGCCGCCCGGGTTTCCAGGCAGCGGTCGTGATGGTGGGCGGCACGAGCAACGCGGTCGCCGCGTGGCCTGATTTCCGACGCGGTGCGTCGGAAATCCTCTCTGGCACCGCCTCGGCCAACAACTGCGGATACTCCCGATAGAAGCGTCGGAACAACTCCAGATTGTCCACCCCGTAACCTGCGCCGAAATCGGTGCGCAGGCGCTCGGCCAGTTCGCCCAATAGCGCCGTGCCATAGCCCGCGCGACGCCGGCCCCGCTGCTCTTCTTCGACAATTTCGCGCCCGATCAGCCAATTGGCCATCACTTGGGTGGTGTTCACGGTCCGGGCGATGCCCGTGCGCGCCGCGGCCAGGATCTCGCGCACACGGCCATACAGTGCCGGCTTGCCGATGCCTGCCTTCGGGTCCGTCTTGGGCGCCGGCATGTCCCACCTGTGGTTCAGCGCGATGCGCAAACGCGGTACCTCCCATCAATCCGCCTGCTTGCGCAAAAACGCCGGAATCTCCAGGTCGTCCATTCCGCCGGAGGACAGCGCGTCCACCCGGGCTGCGGCCTGGCTGCGGTTCGTGCGCCAGACGCTGGGCACCGCCATGTTGCCGTAGTCGGTCTGCGCGCTGCCCGCGCCCGGCATGTTGACTGCCGTGGGCAGTTGGTGCACGCGGTTGTCCGTTCCCGTGCGCAGGCCGCCCTGCACGACCGTGATCGGCTGGCGGCGCGCGGCGGTCGGGCGCGACAGGCCGGTGGCCACCACGGTCACGCGGAGTTCCTCGCCCAGGCTGTCGTCGTAGGCCGCGCCGTAGATCACGTGCGCGTCGGGCGAGGAGTAGGCGTTGATGGTGCTCATCGCCAGGCGCGATTCGGACAGCTTCAGGCTGCCCTTGGCCGCGGTCACCAGCACCAGCACGCCGCGCGCGCCGGACAGGTCGATGCCTTCGAGCAAGGGGCAGGCGACGGCCTGTTCGGCGGCGATGCGCGCGCGATCGGGGCCGCTGGCGGTGGCCGTTCCCATCATGGCCTTGCCGGGTTCGCCCATCACGGTGCGCACGTCTTCGAAGTCGACGTTCACATGGCCGTACTCGTTGATGATTTCGGCGATTCCGCCGACGGCGTTCTTGAGCACGTCGTTGGCGTGCGCGAAGGCCTCGTCCTGGGTGATGTCCTGGCCGAGCACTTCGAGCAGCTTTTCGTTGAGCACGACGATCAGCGAGTCCACGTTGGCTTCGAGTTCGCTCAGGCCGTTGTCGGCGTTCGCCATGCGGCGCCCGCCCTCCCAGTCGAAGGGCTTGGTGACCACGCCCACGGTGAGGATGCCCATTTCCTTGGCCACGCGGGCGATCACGGGCGCGGCGCCGGTGCCCGTTCCGCCGCCCATGCCGGCGGTGATGAACAGCATGTGCGCGCCGTCGATGGCGCTGCGGATGTCGTCCTCGGCGGTCTGCGCGGCGTCGCGGCCTTTTTCGGGCTTGCTGCCGGCGCCCAGACCGCTTTCGCCGAGCTGGATCAAGCGGTGCGCAGAACTGCGGCCGAGCGCCTGCGCGTCGGTGTTCGCGCAGACGAATTCCACGCCCTGCACGCCGCGCGCGATCATGTGCTCGACGGCGTTGCTGCCGCCGCCACCCACGCCAATCACCTTGATTTGCGTGCCCTGGTTGAAGTGTGCGGTTTCGATCATTTCGATGCTCATTTTGAAACTCCTGGTTCTGAATTCGGATGCTGTGGTCCAACGGGGAACGGGAACGCGGGGGGGCCGGTACATCGCCAGCGGCCGCGCGGTATTCGGCGGGGACTGCCGCGCGCCAGATGAAACAGGTATTGCATGATCAGAAATTCCCTACGATGAAGTCTTTGATGCGCCCGAACGCGGTCTTCATGGAGCCGCTTTTCTGCGCCACCTTGAAGCCGCGCAGGCGCGCCAGGCGCGCCTCCTCGAGCAGGCCCATGACGGTCGCGGCGCGTGGCTGCGCGACCATGTCGGACAGGGCGTTGGAATACTTCGGTGCGCCCCGGCGCACGGGTTTGAGAAAGATGTCCTCGCCGAGCTCGAGCATTCCGGGAAGCATCGCGCTGCCGCCCGTGAGGACGATTCCCGAGGACAGCAGTTCCTCGTAGCCGGACTCGCGCACCACCTGCTGCACGAGCGCGAAGATTTCTTCCACGCGCGGTTCGATCACGCCCGCCAGCGCCTGCCGGCTGAGCATGCGCGGGCCGCGGTCGCCCAGGCCCGGCACTTCGATCTTGGCCTCGGGGTCGGCGAGCAATTGCTTGGCGTAGCCGCTCTCGACCTTGATGTCCTCGGCGTCCCGGGTCGGCGTGTGCAGCGCCATGGCGATGTCGCTCGTGATCAGGTCGCCCGCGATCGGGATCACCGCCGTGTGGCGGATCGCGCCGCCGGTGAAGATCGCCACGTCGGTCGTTCCCGCGCCGATGTCCACCACCGCCACGCCGAGTTCGCGTTCGTCGTCGGTGAGCACGGCCAGGCTTGCCGCGAGCGGGTTGAGCATGAGCTGCTCGACTTCCAGCCCGCAGCGGCGCACGCATTTCACGATGTTCTCGGCCGCGCTCTGCGCGCCGGTCACGATGTGGATCTTGGCTTCCAGGCGGATTCCGCTCATGCCGATGGGCTCTTTCACGTCCTGCCCGTCGATGGCGAATTCCTGCGGTTCCACGAGCAGCAGGCGCTGGTCGCTGGAGATGTTGATGGCCTTGGCCGTCTCCATCACGCGCGCCACGTCGGCCGAGGTGACCTCCTTGTCCTTGACGGCCACCATGCCGCTCGAATTCAGGCCGCGGATATGGCTGCCCGTGATTCCGGTGTAGACGCGCTGGATTTTGCAGTCGGCCATCAGCTCGGCCTCCTTGAGCGCCTGCTGGATGCTCTGCACGGTGGCGTCGATGTTCACCACCACGCCGCGCTTGAGGCCATTTCCCGAGGCCACGCCCAGGCCCACGAGCTTGAGGGTGCCGCTGGGCAGCACCTCGGCGACCACGGCCATGACCTTGGATGTGCCGATGTCCAGCCCGACCACGACGTCTTTGTATTCTCTTGCCATATATCTAGTCCCTGCCCCTGTCTGTTGCGTGCTGTCGGGTCGGCCGTGCGTTGCGGCCCGCGCTGCCTGCGCCCGGTATCGACTGCCGTTGCGCGCTCGCGCCCTGCGCGCCCACGGTGCTGACCCCGCGCAGACGCAGTGCGTAGCCCCCCGCGTGGCGCAGGTCCGCAAATTCCAGGGCCTGCACGCGCCGTCCGTATTTCGTCGCCACCGGCGCCAGCGTGCGCACGAAGCGCTGCGCGCGCTGCAGCACCTCCTGCTGCGTTCCGCCGCCCAGTTCGACCACCGCGGCGTCGCCCAGCGTGGCGCGCCAGCCGCCCCGGCCGGTGAGTTCCAGCACGCGCAGGTCCAGTTCCAGGGCCGCGAAGGCGCTCTGCAACAGGCCATGCATGCGCAGCACCTCGGGCGCACTGCCTGCCGGGCCCAGCAGGTGCGGCAGGCCCTCCTGCTCGATGTCGCCCAGGTTCGCCTCGAACACCTCGCCCTGGCGGTTGACCAGCGCCGATCCGCTCTCCGGCCCCCAGTACGCGAGCGCCTCGTGCTCCTGCAACTGCACCAGCAGGCTGCCGGGGTACGCGCGCCGCAGCTGCGCACGGCGCACCCAGGGCACCTGCTCGAAGGCCGCGCGCGCGGCGTGCAGGTCGAGCGTGAAAAAATTGCCCACCAGATGCGGCACCACGTTGGCGCGCAGGGTCACGGCGTTGTTGTGCACGAGGTCCCCCTGGACCACGATGCGCGCCATGGCCAGCCCCGGGTGGCGCAGCAGCCACCACACGCCCGCCACGAGCACGAGCGCGGCGCAGCCCGTGAACAGGAGCGACGCGCTCAGGTTCATGAGCCTCACGTCCAGCGGCAGGGACAGCTTGTCGGTCATGCGCTGCTGGCTCCCGGGGGGGCGCCCGGCGGGGGCTGGTCGAGCGCGGCGGCGGCGAGCACCCCCAGGCACAGGTCTTCGTAGCTGATTCCCGCGGCGCGCGCCGACAGGGGGAGCAGCGAGTGGCTGGTCATTCCCGGAGCCGTGTTGATCTCCAGCAGAAAGGGCTGGCGGTCGCTGGCGCGCAGCATGATGTCCGCGCGCGCCCAGCCGCGGCAGTCCAGCGCGCGAAAAGCCTGCAGCACGAGGCGCTGGATCTCCTGCTCCTCCTGCCCGGGCAGGCCGCTCGGGCAGTGGTACTGCGTGGCGTCGCCGAAGTACTTGTTCTGGTAGTCGTAGTTGCCTTCGGGCGCGACGATGCGGACCACGGGCAGCGCCTGCGCGCTGACGCCCGCGCCGAGCACCGGGCAGGTGGTCTCGTCGCCCGCGATGAACTGTTCGCACAGCACCTCGGGGTCGTAGCGCGCGGCCAACTGGTACGCCGGCGCGCACTGCCCGGGCGCGCTGACCTTGCTCAGGCCGATGGTCGATCCCTCGCGCGCGGGCTTCACGATCATCGGCGCGCCCAGCGCCTGCAGCGCCTGCGCGGTCTCGGCGGCGTCCGACACCAGGCGCCAGTCGGGCGTGGGCAGCCCCTGCGCACGCCAGATGCGCTTGGTCATGGTCTTGTCCATGGCGATGCTCGAGGCCATGACGCCGGGGCCGGTGTACGGAATGCCGAGCAGTTCGAGCGCGCCCTGCACCGTGCCGTCCTCGCCATGGCGGCCATGCAGGGCGATGAAGCAGCGCGCGTAGCCGTCGCGCCGCAGCGCGCCCAGGTCGCCCTGCGCGGGGTCGAAGGCATGCGCGTCCACGCCGCGCGCACGCAGCGCCTGCAGCACGCCGCCGCCGGACATCAGCGAGACCTCGCGCTCGGCAGAACTGCCGCCCATGAGCACCGCCACCTTGCCCAGCGCGCGCGCGTCCACGGCGCAATTCAGAAGGCCCATGGCGCGCTCCCTTCCGGCGTTTCGGAAGCACTGCCTTGCAGCAGTGCGTGCAGCCTGCCGGCCACGGCGCCGATGGTTCCCGCGCCCATGCACAGCACCACGTCGCCGTCGCGCGCGCTGTCGGCGATGGCCTGCGGCATGTCGGCCACGTCATCGACGAACACCGGCTCGATGCGGCCCGCAACGCGCAGCGCGCGCGCCAGCGAACGGCCGTCGGCCGCGACCACGGGCGCCTCGCCTGCGGCGTAGACCTCGGTCAGCAGCACCGCGTCGGCGCTGCCGATGGTCTTCACGAAGTCCTCGAAACAGTCGCGCGTGCGCGTGTAGCGGTGCGGCTCGAAGGCCAGCATCAGGCGCCGGCCGGGGAACGCGCCGCGGGCTGCGGCCAGCGTCGCGGCCATCTCCACGGGGTGGTGGCCGTAGTCGTCGATCAGCGTGAAGTGGCCACCGTCGCGCGCGCGCAGTTCGCCGTAGCTCTGGAAGCGCCGACCCACGCCCTTGAAGCCGGCGAGCGCACGCAGCACGGCCGCGTCGGGGATGTTCAGTTCCACCGCCACGGCGATCGCCGACAGCGCATTGCGCACGTTGTGCTCGCCCGCGAGGTTGAGTTGCACGGCCAGATCGGGCAGCGTGACGCCGTTTCTGCGCTGCACCGTGAAGCACATCTGCCGGCCCTCGGCGCGCACGTCCACGGCGCGCACCTGCGCGTCCGGCGCAAGGCCGTAGCTGGTCACGGGGCAGGTCACGCCGGGCAGGATGTCGCGCACCGCCGGGCTGTCCACGCACAGCACCGCCGTGCCGTAGAACGGCATGCGGTGCAGGAAGTCAACGAACGCGCCCTTGAGCCGGCCGAAGTCGTGCCCATAGGTTTCCATGTGGTCGGCGTCGATGTTCGTCACCACCGCCATCACCGGCAGCAGGTTCAGAAACGACGCGTCGGACTCGTCGGCCTCGACCACGATGTAGTCGCCGCTGCCCAAGCGGGCGTTCACGCCCGCGCTGTTCAGGCGCCCGCCGATGACGAAGGTCGGGTCCAGCCCGGCCTCGGCGAGCACGCTGGTCACGAGGCTGGTGGTGGTGGTCTTGCCATGCGTTCCCGCGATGGCGATTCCCTGCTTCAGGCGCATCAGTTCGGCGAGCATCAGCGCGCGCGGAACCACGGGAATTTTCTTCGCGCGCGCGGCCAGTACCTCGGGGTTGTCGTTCGTCACCGCGGTGGACGTGACCACCGCGTCCGCGTCCCCGACGTGCTCCGCCGCGTGCCCCAGGCGGGTCTCGATCCCCAGCCCCTGGAGGCGGCGCAGCGTGGCGCTATCGACCAGGTCGGAACCCGTGATGCGGTAGCCCAGGTTGAACAGCACCTCGGCGATGCCGCTCATGCCGGCGCCGCCCAGGCCGACGAAATGGATCTGGCGGATGGCGTGCTTCATGCGGCAAACTCCTCGCAAGCGGCCAGCAGCGCGCGCGTGGCCTCCGTTTTTTCCAGGCTCTTGGCCTTCAGCGCTCTGTCCAGCAGCGCCGGGCGCTGCATGTCCGACAGCATGCGCGCGAGCCCCTGCGGCGACAGATCGCGTTGCTGCACCAGCCAGCCGCCGCCCGCGTCCACGAGAAAGCGCGCGTTGTGGCTCTGGTGGTCGTCCACCGCCGAGGGAAAGGGAACGAACAGCGCGGCAGCGCCCACGGCGGCGATTTCCGTCACGGTGCCCGCGCCCGCGCGGCAGACGATGAGGTCGGCCGCGGCAAACGCGCTGGCGGCGTCGTCGATGAACGGCGTGAGTTCCGCCTGCACCCCGGCAGCGGCGTAATGGGCGCGCAGCGCGTCGATCTGCGTGGCGCCGCTCTGGTGCACGACCACGGGGCGCTGCTGCGCCGGCAGCAGCGCCAGCGCCTGCGGAACGATCTCGTTGAGCGCGCGCGCGCCCAGGCTGCCGCCCACGACCAGCAGCCGCAGCGGGCCGGTGCGGCCGGCAAAGCGCTCGGCGGGCCCCGGCTGCCGCGTGAACTCCGCGCGCAGCGGGTTGCCGACCCACTGGGCGTTTTTCGCCCCCTTGCCGAACACGCCCGGGAACGCGGTGAACACCCGGTCGGCAATCCGCGCGAGCACCCGGTTGGACAGACCCGCGACGGCGTTTTGCTCGTGCAGCAGCAGCGGCCTGCCGCACAGCACGCCCATCATCGCGCCCGGAAAGGCGATGTAGCCGCCCAGGCCCAGCAACACGTCGGGCCGCACGCGGCGCAGCACCCGCAGCGCCTGCCAGAACGCGCGCAGCAGGCGCAGCGGCAACAGCGCCAGCGTGACCAGGCCCTTGCCGCGCACGCCGGAAAAGTGGACCGGCTCCAGCGCAAAGCCCTGCTGCGCAGCGATGCGCGCCTCCATGCTGTCGGGCGCGCCGAGCCAATGCACGCGCCAGCCGCCCGCGCGCAGCGCCTGGGCCACGGCCAGACCCGGGAAGATATGGCCGCCCGTGCCGCCGGCCATGATCAGCGCGGTCTTGGTACGGTGCATGCTCCTCATGTGCGGCCTCCGCGCATCAGGAGCTTGTTCTCGTAGTCCACCCGCAGGACGACGGCCAGCGCAATCAGGTTCATCAGGATTGCCGACCCGCCAAAGCTCATCAGCGGCAGCGTGAGCCCCTTGGTCGGCAGCGCGCCCAGGTTCACGCCCATGTTGATGAACGCCTGAAAGCCGATCCAGATCGCCACCCCCTGCGCGACCAGGCCCGAGAACACGCGGTCCAGCGCGATGGCCTGGCGGCCGATGAGCATGATGCGGCGCGTCACCCACAGGAACAGCAGGATGAGCACGAGAACGCCCACGAGGCCGAATTCCTCGCCGATGACCGCGAGCAGGAAGTCGGTGTGCGCCTCGGGAAGCCAGTGCAGCTTCTCCACGCTGCCGCCCAGACCGACGCCGAAAATCTCGCCGCGCCCGATGGCGATCAGCGCGTGCGAGAGCTGGTAGCCCTTGCCCAGCGCGTGCTCCTCGCTGAACGGGTCGAGGTAGGCGAACACGCGCTCGCGCCGCCAGGACGAGCTGGCGATCATCAGCGCGAAGGCCGCCACGAGCACGCCCGCGATGAGGAAGAACATGCGCGCGTTGACGCCGCCCAGAAACAGGATTCCCATGGCGATCACGGCGATCACCAGAAAGGCGCCCATGTCCGGTTCGGCGAGCAGCAGCACGCCCATGATGGCGACGGCCGCGCCCATCGGCAGCACGGCGCGGAAGAACCGTTCCTTGACCTCCATCCTGCGCACCATGTAGCCGGCCGCGTAGACGAGCACGGAAAACTTCGCGAGTTCGGACGGCTGGAAGCCTATGGGCCCGGCGGCGAGCCAGCGGCGCGCGCCATTCACCATCTTGCCCAGCCCGGGAATCAGCACCGCCGCGAGCAGCAGCAGCGCCGCGACGAACAACCAGGGCGCAACACGCTCCCACAGCGCCATCGGCGCCTGCACGGTGAGCAGCGCCGCAATGAAGCCGGCGCCCATGTACAGGGCGTGGCGCGTGAAGAAATGGGTCGGCGCGTAGTGCGCGAAACGCGGGTTGTCCGGCATGGCGATGGACGCCGAATACACCATCACCAGCCCCCAGGAGAGCAGCGCCACCAGCACCCACAGCAGCGCCTGGTCGAAGGGCACGCTCACCGGCGCCGGGCGCGCGTACTGCGCGCTGCCCGCGTGCGCGGCGTGGCCGACCCGATCCGGCAGGCCGCCGAACCAGCCTGCCGCACGCTGCAGCAGCCTGGGCGCGCTCATGACCCGCCCTCCGGCGGCTGCGCCGCGCCGTCCGCGAGGCGGTGCACGGCGGCGACGAAGACCTGTGCGCGGTGTTCGTAGCTCTGGAACATGTCGAAGCTGGCGCAGGCCGGCGACATCAGCACCGCGTCGCCCGCGTGCGCGCGCTGCGCCGCGCGTTCCACCGCCTGGGGCAGCGTCTGCGCGTCGAGCAGCGGCACGGCGGCGTCCTTCAGGGCCGCGCGAATCAGCGGCGCGTCGCGGCCGATGAGCAGCACCGCGCGCGCGTGGCGCGCCACGGGTGCGGCCAGCGGCGCAAAGTCCTGCCCCTTGCCGTCGCCGCCCAGAATCACCACCAGGCGGCGCTCGGCCCCGAGCCCGGTGAGCGCCGCCACCGTGGCGCCGACGTTCGTTCCCTTGCTGTCGTCGAAATACTCCACGCCATCGACGACGGCCACCGACTCCACGCGGTGCGGCTCGCCGCGGTACGCGCGCAGACCGTAGAGCATGGGCGCCAGCGGGCAACCGGCGGCCGAGGCCAGCGCCAGCGCGGCGAGCGCGTTCACGGCGTTGTGCCGGCCGCGGATGCGCAGCGCGTCCGCGGGCAGCAGGCGCTGGATGTGCAGTTCCTCCTCGGTGGCGCGCGCGCGCTGCTGCGTCTCGTGCGCCGCCATGGCGCGCACCAGCCAGGTCATTGCGCCGACGGTCTGGAGGCCGAAGTCGCCGGGGCGCGTGGGCAGGTCGCCGCCAAACAGGGTGTGCGCGCGCTGCGGGGGCGGCTTGGTGCGCGCTGCCGGGGAGGGTCGCGGCGCCGGCGCCGGCAGCATGCGCAGCACCGCCGCGTCCTCGCGGTTCAGGACCATGTGGCCGGTCTGGCCCAGGATGCGCGCCTTCGCGGCCGCGTAGGCGTGCATGTCGCCATGCCAGTCGAGGTGGTCCTGCGTGAGGTTGAGCACCACCGCGGCCGTGGGGTCAAAGTCCGCGACGCCGTCGAGTTGGAAGCTCGACAGCTCGAGCACCCAGACGTCGGGCAGGGTGTCGGCGTCGATATGCCCGGCCAGCGTGTCGAGCAGGCTCGGGCCGATGTTTCCGGCCAGCGCCACGCGCCGGCCCGCGCGCGCGACCAACTCGGCGGTGAGCGCGCTCACGGTGGTCTTGCCGTTGGTTCCGGTGACGGCGAGAACCGCGGGCGCGTAGCCATGCGCTGCGCGCAGCGCCGCCAGCGCCATCGTGTACAGCTCCAATTCCCCACCCACGCGCACGCCGCTGGCGCCGGC
>NZ_AFAL01000361.1 GCF_000193225.1 Verminephrobacter aporrectodeae subsp. tuberculatae At4
ATGCCGATCGGGCAGGTGTGCTTCGAGACGGCGCTGGTCGCCACCGGCAGCAGCAGTAGCAGTAGCGAGACCTTCAGCCTGTATGTCGATCCGGCGTTGGGCGTCAACGGCCACTGGGCGCAGGACAGCAGCGGCGTGTGGGCGAACCTGGCCAGCGCGCCCTATGGCGGCAAGATGGTGACCGAAGGCGATCGGCTCAGGCTGGACTTCCGGATCACCGATGGCGGGGC
Source organism: Verminephrobacter aporrectodeae subsp. tuberculatae At4 (assembly GCF_000193225.1). Taxonomy (GTDB): domain Bacteria; phylum Pseudomonadota; class Gammaproteobacteria; order Burkholderiales; family Burkholderiaceae_C; genus Acidovorax; species Acidovorax aporrectodeae. Next base: position 231 of record NZ_AFAL01000361.1, read on the forward strand.
GTTCGACGCCGACGGCAAGGTGGACGCAAGCATTACCGCCTCCGGGGCACCAGCGCATATGCCGCTGTCCATTGCGGGGCAGGCGCCCGATGAGGGGCATGACGGGTTCTGGTTCTGACGGCTCCAGCGCACGAACGGTTTTCCGACAAACTGGTGGAGACCATGATCGCTGACGCATCCACACACAGCCCTGCCCCTTGCTGTTGCGTTCCCGCTGGCGGCATGCGGTGGCAACGATCCATGTCCAACAGCATCACGACCATTGCGCCATGACCATGAATAGCCCCAACACCACCATCGTGATCTCCGACGACAGCCTCACGATGGGTGAGCGCAGCGCCAAGGTCACCATTACTTTCAGCGAGCCTGTCTTCAGCTGGCCGCTCGACGCCGTTGACCGCGTCAACACCGGCAAGCTGAGCGAGTTCCTGCCCGTGCCCACCACGAAGCCCGACATGGAGCGCAAGGTTTGGAGTGCCACCTTTGAACCCGATGCCAATGTGGATGGCGGCACCAACAACCGCATCAGCCTGGACCTGGGCCGCGTCACCCTCGGCATACGCGGCGCAGGCGGCACGGGCGTGGGTCGCGCCACCAGCCAGGACTTCAGTGTTGACACCAAGCGGCCCACGCTGAAAAGTTCCAGCATTGCGTTTGCCCCCTACGAAAGCGGCAGCACCCTCGAAGCCGGGAAAACAGCCACGCTGACCTTTACCTTCTCCGAGGCGGTGAAGGGCTTCGACGCCAGCGACGTGAACCTGTTCCCTGGCAGTGGCACGTTGGGCGAGCTGCGTTCCATCGACGGCGGAATCACCTGGAGCGCCACGCTGACCGCCCCGAAGGGTGACACCATATTGGGCACAAACAGCCCTACCGTGAATCTCAGCGGCTTGACCGATCTTGCGGGCAACGCGGGCGATGGCAGGAGCCAGCCCACCGCCATCAACTATGCTGTTGACACCGACCGGCCCGTGCTGAATAGCGCCACGGTCAAGGGTGACCAACTGGTGCTTGGCTACCTCGAAGAGACTGCGCTCAAGGCGGTTGATGAAGATGCGGCCAAGGATGCCTTTGAGGTGTTCTTCACTTCCCCTCACGACCCCACCATCGACGCCACCCCAAGCGTCTCGTACCCGGTCAAGAGCCTCACCATGGATGCAACGAAGAAGACCGTCACCCTGACGTTGGAGCGCCCCGCGACCGCCGACCAGACAGTGACCGTCTCCTACACCATCCCTGATACCCGCACTTACGCAATACAGGACTTGGCCGGCCACGCCGCCGCCAGCTTCAAGGACAGGCCGGTGAGCAACAACACGTCAGACAACATCCCCCCGGTGATCAACAGCGCCACGGTCACCGGCGACCAACTGGTGCTTCACTACACCGCAAGGAAGGAACTCGACGCCGGCCACAAGGCGGCCATCGATGCCTTTACGGTGCACGTCAATGGAGACCTGAACGCCGTCACCGACGTCCAAGTGAATGCCACGGACAAGACCGTCACGCTGACCTTGACCCACCCCGTGACGGGCGGCGAGACGGTGACCGTGGCCTACACCGACCCATCGTCCGGGGACGACCCCGCAGCCGTACAGGAGGTGGACGGCGATGACGCAGCCAGCTTTTCGGCCATGGGGGTGGGCAATACTCCGGACACCACGCCCCCGGTGGTCAGTGGCGCCACGGTCACCGGCGACCAATTGGTGCTCCGCTACACCGAAACGAACCTGTTGGACGCTATCCACAAGGCGGACAACGGGGCCCTTGCAGTGCGTGTGAATGAAGTGGACAACGCCGTCACCGACGTCCAAGTGAATGCCACGGACAAGACCGTCACGCTGACGTTGACCCACCCCGTGGCCAGCGGCGATACGGTCACCGTAGCCTACACCGACCCATCGTCCGGGAACGACCCCGCAGCCGTACAGGACGCGACGGGCAACGACGCGGCCAGCTTCCCGGCCAGGAAGGTGGACAACCGCACACCGCCTCCCCCACCCTCACCGCACCCCCGCGTATCGGACACGGACAAGGACGGCCTGCCCAACGCCGTCGAAGACCAGGCCCCCGGACTCCCCGGCCCCGATGGCGCAGCCCCGGTGGCGGGAGATGGCAATGGCGACGGCGTCCAGGACAGCGAACAGCTTGCGGTGGGCTCGATCAGCGTGGTGCTCAGCCCCACCGGAGCCAGCAAGCCGGGGGACGCACCGACCACCTTTGTGACCTTGGTGGACGACAGCCAGGGTGGCAAGACCAACTCCGAAAGCAATGCACAGATCACCAGCCTGGAGCAGAAGGACGCCCCCGGGCAACTGCCCCCGGGGATGGAGATGCCGATCGGGCAGGTGTTCTTCGAGACGGCGCTGGCCGCCACCGGCAGCAGCAGTAGCAGCAGCGAAACCTTCAGCCTGTACGTCGATCCGGCGCTGGGCGTCAACGGCCACTGGGCGCAGGACAGCAGCGGCGTGTGGGCGAACCTGGCCAGCGCGCCCTATGGCGGCAAGATGGTGACCGAAGGCGATCGGCTCAGGCTGGACTTCCAGATCACCGATGGCGGGGCGTTCGACGCCGACGGCAAGGTGGACGCAAGCATTACCGCCTCCGGGGCACCAGCGCATATGCCGCTGTCCATTGCGGGGCAGGCGTCCGATGAGGGGCATGACGGGTTCTGGTTCTGATGCTTCCAGCGCACGCCCCCCTGGCTCTGGCGTACCGGTCGTCGCTGGTGAAAACCGGACGGCACGGATATCCGCCGTGTTAGCCTCCGCCCCCATGTCCCGATGGTTCTGTGCCCTTCTCCTGGCCTGCGCGAGCGCCGCGCAGGCTGCGCCCGACGCGGAAAATTCCGAGATCATGGACCGATGGCTTGCGGAGCAGGGACTGCTGCTGACCCGGATCGAAGACATGGGCTACGAAGTGGTGGACAAAGTGACCGACAGGGCGCAGACGGTCGCGGACCAGGCGGCCGATCTGGTGAACAGCACCATGGGTTTCCTCGGCGTGCCTTACAAGTTCGGGGGCAGCAGTGCTGCAACGGGTTTCGATTGCAGCGGTTTCGTTCGCGCTGTCTATGAACAGACCGTGGGTCTGCTGCTGCCGCGTCGCGCCGAGCAGCAGGCCGCGGCCACCCGGAGCATCGACAGGAAAGAGCTTCGGCCGGGTGACCTGGTGTTCTTCAACACCATGCGCCGCAATTTCAGCCACGTCGGCATCTATGTGGGCGACGACAAGTTCATCCACGCGCCCCACAGCGGCTCCCGGGTGCGTCTGGACGACCTGGGGCGCGCCTATTGGACCCGGCGCTTCAACGGCGCGCGCCGCGTCACACCGCTGGAAGACGCGGGCGGCACGCAGTCTGCGCCGCAGTAAGTCCGGTTGGCGCTGGCCGCATGGGCGTCTTGCGATATATTGGCGCACCCATGCTGCGCCCGTCGATGCCGTCGCCCGATGGCATCGATTTTTCTGGCCAACAGCGGGCTCTGACCCGGCAGCCCGCACCCATGCCGGGGAGCAAACCCCGGGTGTGCCGCAAGAAAGCCAAGAATGCCCATCTCGTTATCCAGACCCGTTGCCCTGCTGTCCTTGTGCTGCGCCCTGCTGGGGGGCGGCGCCGCGCAGGCGCAGAGCTATCCGGCGCGGCCGATCAGGATCCAGGTGCCCTTCTCGCCGGGCGGCGCGCAGGACGTGATCATCCGGCTGCTGTCGCAGAAGGTCTCGGGCAACTTGGGCCAGTCGCTGCTCATCGAGAACAAGGCCGGTGCCGGCGGCCTCATCGCTGCCGACGCGGTCGCCAAGGCCGCGCCCGATGGCTACACGCTGCTCATGGCCAGCGGCGGGCAGGTGTCGGTGGCTGCGGCCGCACGGACGGGCCTGAACTACGATCCGCAGAAAGACTTGGTGGCGATCGTCCAACTGGTCGACACGCCCATGGTGTTGGTCGTTCCGGAGGCGATGCCCGTCGCGAATTTGGCCGAATTCATCGCCCTGGCGAAACAGAAACCGGGGGTGCTGACCTTTGCCTCGACGGGGACCGGAACCATTTCCCACCTGACCGGTGAGGCGCTCAAGCATGCTGCGGGAATCAACGTCGTGCACATTCCCTACAAGGGCGCCGCGCAGGGGCTGAACGACCTTTTGTCCGGCCAGGTGAACGCCATGTTCACGAGCGCGGCGTCGGCCCATGCCCATTTGGCGTCGAAGCGCTTGCGCGCGCTGGCGGTGACCTCCGGCGAGCGGCTGCCCTCGTTGCCCGAGGTGCCCACGTTTGCCGAGGCCGGCCTCAAGGGCTTTGCCATTCCGGTGTGGGCCGGGCTGATGGCCCCGCGCGGCGTTGCACCGGAAGTGGTGCAGCGGCTCAACAGCGAGTACCTCAAAGTGCTCCAGGAACCCGCGCTCAGACAGCAGTTGCAGACGATGGGCGCAATCGTCGTCGGCAGCACGCCCGCGCAATTTGCCGAAACCATACAGGACGACATTGCGCGCTGGAAGCAGGTCGTCACGCGCGGCAATCTGAAGCTCGACTGACTCCCGCTACCCCGGGTGCTCCATGCACGTCGCGATTCTTGGCACAGGCAACATCGGCCTGGCCATCGCCGCCCATTGCTGCCACCACAAGCACCAGGCGACGCTCTGGTCTCCCTCCGGAGCCGGAGCGGCGGCGTTGGCAAGCGGTCAGCCGCTGCGCTATGCGGGCGCCATCGAGGGCGTGGCCATGCCGCGGGTTGCGCACGATCTGCGCGCAGCCATCGGGAATGCGGACCTGGTCTTCGTGGCGCTGCCGGCGAATGCCCACGCGGGCGTTCTCAGGCAGTTGGGGCAGTGCCTGAACGATGTCCAGCCGGTGATCATCAGCGCCCTGAGCTCCGTCAGCGCGCTGGTGCTGGACCGCGAACTCGCCGCACGCGGCGTGCGCGCGCGCATCGCCGCATTCGGCAGCACGCCGCTGACCGCACGCCGGGTGTCGGAAACCGAGGTGCGCGTCCTCACGCTGCGCACCACGCTCGACATGGCCGCGCTGCCCGTGGACCAAGGCCCGGCCGCGCAGGCGCTGTGCAGCGCGCTCTTTGGCGAGCGCTTCCGACTCAACGGCGACATCCTGGCGATGTCGCTGGCGAACGTGAACCCGATCGCGCACAGCGCGCTTGCGGTGTGCAACATCACCCGCATGGAGCACGCCGAGCAGTGGCCGCAGTACCACTACATGACGCCCTACGTCGCGCGCCTGATCGAGGCCATGGACGCCGAGCGCGTGGCCCTGGCGGCGGCCGCGGGCACCCGCCTCGGGACGATCCACGCGCATTTTCACAACTCGTTCGACGTCCCGCAGACGGACCTGGCGACGATCGCCGCAGAGCTGCATCGGCGCCGCGGCGGCCCGCCCGGGCCCACGCATCCGCAGCACCGCTTCGTGCTCGAAGACCTGCCCTTCGGCCTCGTGTTCTTCGCGGCAATGGGCAAAATCCTGAACGTTCCGACGCCGGTGACGTGCGCCATGATCGCCATTGCCGGGGCGCTCTATGGCCGCGCGTTCGAGCAGGAGAACGACGTGCTGCAGACGCTCGCGCTCGACGCCCTGTCCTGGCCCGCGTTGCAAGGGCTGCTGCGCGCAGGCTACCCGCGCGCCTGAAGCCCGCGGACAGCTCACCGAGCGCTGCGGTTTTCGATTTCGTCTTGCAGCCAGCGCCGAAAAGCCTTGAGCTCGGGGCGCTCCTGCGCGTCGGCGAAGAAAATCAGGTAGTACGCAAGGCGCATCGGGGTGTCAACGTCCAGCGCGCGGACCAGCCGTCCGGCGGCGATGTCGTAGTCCACCAGCAGGCTCTGGCCCAACGCGATCCCCTGGCCGTCGATGGCCGCCTGCAAGCCCATCGAGGTTTCCGAAAAGCCCAGGCCACGGCTGGCGTTCACCGTCTGCTCGCCCACCTCGGCAAGCCACTGCGGCCAGCTGGGGTGCAAGCCCGAACGCGAGGGGCTGCGGTCGTGCAGCAAGGTGAAGTGGGCCAGATCGCGGGGTGCGCGCAGGCCGGCGTGCAATGCCGGAGCGCAGACCGGGAAAAAATCGGTCGCCACCAGGTGCTCGGTCACCAGACCCGGCGCATCCATGCGCCGATCGGCAACGAGGAGGTCGCAGGCGCGCAGATCCGGTGTTGTCGCCGATGCGACGTCAATGCTGATTTCGGGATGCCGGTTGAAGAAGCGATACAGCCGTGGCACCAGCCATTTCTCGCCAAAAACGGGCGGGACCCCAACGCGCAGCGGCGCCGTCCGGTCGCTCAGCAGCCTGTCGGTCGCCGACTGGAGCGCGCGCAGCGCTTCGCGCACACGCGGTGCGTAGCGTTCGCCGGCGCAAGTCAGCCCCAGTTGGTTGTTGCGGCGGTCGAACAGCCTGAGCCCCAAGAATTCCTCCAGTTGCTTGATCTGGTGGCTCACCGCGGCATTCGTCACGCACAGTTCCTGCGCTGCGCGCGAGAAGCTCAAATGGCGTGCGGCGATCTCGAAAACTTTCAATCCATTGAGCGGGGGCAGGCGGGAAGGGGTCATTCTTATTAGAAAAAACTAAACGAGTCGCCAAAAAATCATCGCTTGCCACCGCGGTTCAGGCCTTGTTCAATCGGCTCCCCGACGAGCTTGCGACGGCGTCGGTCACCCGCATTGGAGACAGAACCGCGACCCATGGAGCCCTTCCGGGGTGCGGTGCAACAGCCCCATGAGCATACTAACGATAGATTCGGGGACGACCAATACCCGGTCGAGTATTTGGAAAAATGGTGTCCCCTGGTGTCAGGCCACACGCCAGGTGGGGGTGCGCGACACGGCGGTCACGGGCAACAAAACCGTTCTGCAAAACGGGGTGCGCGACACCATCGCGGCGGTCCTGCACAGGGCCGGCCTGGGCATCTCCGACGTCAGCCTGGTGCTGGCCTCGGGGATGATCACGTCGAACGTCGGCCTGTTCGAGCTCGCACACCTGCCGGCGCCCGCCGGCGTGAATGAACTCGCCGCCGGCATGCAGCAGGCGCTGCTGCCGCAGGTCTGCGAGAAGCCGATCTGGTTCGTCCCGGGGGTGCGCAACCAGGTGGAGAACATCGGCCTGCACAACTGCGAGGCCATGGACATGATGCGCGGGGAAGAGGCCGAGACCATGGGGCTGGTCGAGCGCATGCAGATTGCCGAGCCGACCGTCATTGCTCTGCCCGGCTCGCACTCGAAATTCGTGCACCTCGATGCGCAGCAACGCATCGTCAGCTGCGTCACCACGCTGTCCGGTGAGCTGCTGCACGTGATCACGCACAACACCATTCTTGCGGATTCGCTGCGGAGCGATTTCGCCGACCGGATCGACGCCGAAATGCTGCTCGCTGGCGCCCGTTCAGCCAGCAGCATTGGCTTGGGCCGCGCCTGCTTCACCGTGCGCACGCTCGGGCAATTCACCATTTACGACCGCAATGCGCGCGCCAACTTCCTGCTCGGCGCGGTGCTCGGCGCCGACCTGCTCACGCTCAAGAACAGCAGCGCGCTGCGCATGAGCCCCGAGACGCGCTTCATCGTGACCGGCAAGCCCACATTGCGCCACGCGCTCAGCCTGCTGGTGTCGAACGACGATTTCTTCTCGGGAACGGTGAGCACCGTCTCCGACGACGAACAGGACAACCTGGCGGGCTACGGGGCCATCAGGTTGGCGCGAGCGCGTGGCTTGCTGGATGCGGCCTGACTCGGGCCGGCATCCGGGCGCTACGGGCTGACCGGGTCCTGCCGGTGCAAACTGCAAGGGGTATCGATCAACGTGAACGGGAGACCAAGATGACATCGAAGATGCAAAGACTGCTGGTGCTGCTGGGCGTATCGCTGGGCCTGGGGGGGCCTGCGGCGCAGGCCGCGGACGAACCCAAGATCGGCTTTTTGGTCAAGCAGGCCGAGGAGCCCTGGTTCCAGGACGAGTGGAAATTTGCCGAGCAGGCGGCGCGCGAGAAGGGCTTCAAGCTGATCAAGATCGGGGTGCCCAGCGGCAGCGAGGTGTTGACCGCCATCGACAACCTCGGCGCGCAGCAGGCGCAGGGGTTCATCATCTGCGTTCCCGACGTGAAACTGGGCAGCGCCGTGGTCGCCAAGGCCGGGCAAAACAAGCTCAAGCTGATGACGGTCGACGATCGCCTGGTCGATGGCGCCGGCAAGCCGATAGAGAGCGTTCCCCATATGGGGATCTCGGCGCAGAAGATCGGCGAACTGGTCGGAAAAACCATCGCCGAAGAAATCGGCAAACGGGGTTGGAAGCTCGAGGAGGTCGGCGCGATCCGCGTCTCTTACGACCAGCTGCCCACGGCCAAGGAGCGCACCGACGGCGCGATCGCCAGCCTGACCCGGGCCGGTTTTCCCGGCGCGAATATCCTGAATGCGCCGCAGGCCAAGACCGATACCGAGGCGGCCTTCAACGCCGCCGGGATCGCGATGACGAAGAATCCCAAGTTCAAGTATTGGGTCGCGTTCGGCCTCAACGATGAAGCGGTGTTGGGCGCCGTGCGGGCCGCCGAAGGCCGGGGTGTCAAAGCCGGGCAGATCATCGGCGTCGGTATCGGCGGGAGCAAATCGGCGCTCAACGAGTTTGCCAAACCCATGGTCACCGGATTCTTCGGCACCGTGCTGATCAGCCCCAAGCGCCATGGCTACGAGACCGCGATGAACATGTACGAATGGATCAAGTCCGGCAAGGAGCCCGAGAAGCTGATTCTCACCGCAGGCAGTCTGATGACGCGCGACAACGCTGCGGCCGTCCGCAAGGAAATGGGCGTGGAGTGATGCATGGACCTGCGCTGCGCTGCAGGTCCATGGATCAGAAGATGGAAGAAAGCTCCCATGTCTGCTGTTCTTGAGTTTCGCGGCATTGGCAAGAATTTTCCCGGCGTCCGTGCGCTGTCCGACGTGTCGCTGGCGGTGCATGCGGGAACGGTGCATGGTCTGATGGGCGAAAACGGCGCGGGCAAATCCACGCTGCTGAAGATACTCGGGGGCGTCTACCAACCCGACGCCGGGCAGGTGCTGCTCGATGGCCGGCCGCAGCGGCTCCAGCATGCCCGCGCGGCCATCGACGCCGGGATCTCCATCATCCACCAGGAACTGCAATATGTGCCTGAGCTGAGCGTGATGGAAAACCTGATGCTCGGCCACCTGCCGCAGCGGCTGGGGTTCGTGCGCGCGCGCCAGTTGCAGGACGGGGTGCGCGAGCAGTTGCAAAAAATCGGGGTGGACCTCGACCCCTTGGCCAAACTCAAGCACCTGTCGATCGCGCAGCGCCAGATGGTCGAGATCTGCAAAGCGCTGCTGCGCAACGCCAAGGTCATCGCCTTTGACGAGCCCACCAGTTCACTCTCGCATCGCGAAGCAGACGTCCTGTTCGCGCTGGTGGCCTCGCTGCGATCGCAGGGCAAGGCGATGATTTATATCTCGCATCGCATGGACGAGATTTTCCAGCTGTGCGACGCCTGCACGATCTTTCGCGATGGGCGCAAGGTGGGAGAGCACGTGCGCATGCAGGAGCTGAGCCGCGAGACGCTGATCGGTGAAATGGTCGGGCGCGAGGTGGGGGACATCTTCAACTACCGCAGCCGCGCTCCTGGTCAGGAGCGCCTGCGCGTGACCGGAATCGTGGGGCGCAAGCTGTCTGCGCCTGCGAGTTTTGCGGTCCGTTCCGGGGAAATCCTCGGCTTCTTCGGACTGGTTGGTTCTGGCCGCAGCGAACTCATGCGCTTGGTCTACGGGGCCGACCGCAGCCAGGGCGGGCAGTTGGAGATCGACGGCCAGGCGCTGCCGACGTGCACGATTCCCGAATCGATTCGCCGCGGCATCATGTTCTGTCCGGAGGATCGCAAGGAGCAAGGCATCCTGGGCTGCCGTTCGGTGTCCGAGAACATCAACGTCAGTTGCCGCCGCAATCACCGCCGATGGCGTGTGTTCGTCGATGACCGGGTCGAGTCCCGGATTGCGGACGACTTCATCGGGCGCTTGCGCATCAAGACGCCGCACCGCAACCAAGCCATCCGCTTGCTCTCGGGCGGCAATCAGCAGAAAACGATTCTCGCGCGCTGCCTGGCCGAAACCGGGTTGAAGGTGCTGATCGTCGATGAACCGACGCGCGGCATCGACGTCGGGGCGAAGAACGAAATCTATGCGGTTCTCTACGAGTTGGCCGAAAGAGGCGTGGCGATCGTGATGATCTCCAGCGAGTTGCCGGAGGTCATCGGGGTATCGGATCGGTTGATCGTGATGTGCCAGGGCCGGATCAGCGGTGAACTGACGCGCGCCGAAGCAACCGAAGCCAAGGTGCTGCATCTGGCGCTGCCCAGCGGCGCTGGCGCGGGATGACGACGCAATCCTCGAATGAAAAATACCAAACTCTTGCGTTTCATCGAAGACTTCAGCCTGCCGCTGATCTTCCTGGTCCTGTTTGCCGGCCTGTCGCTGTCGGTGGAGTATTTCTTCTCGGACAAAAACATGATCGGCCTGGCATTGTCCGTGTCGCAAATCGGGATGGTGGCCTGCACGATGATGTTCTGCCTGGCCTCGCGCGACTTTGACCTGTCGATTGGTTCGACGGTCGCATTCGCCGGCGTGCTGTGCGCGACCGTGATCAACCGCACCGACAGCGTGCTGCTGGGGGTGGGCGTCAGCCTGCTGGCCGGCGCGGCGATCGGCTGCGTGAATGGCGTGGTGATCGCCAAGCTCCGGGTGAACGCCTTGATCACCACCTTGGCGACGATGGAGATCGTGCGCGGGCTGGCCTTCATCACCTCCGGGGGGCAGGCGGTCGGCGCTTCGACCGAGGCGTTTCTCGACCTGGGCCACACCATCATTTTCGAAATTCCCAGCCCGGTCTGGATCACCGCGCTTTGTTTCGTGGTGTTTGGCGTTTTGCTGAACAAGACGGTCTACGGCCGCAATACCCTGGCGATCGGTGGCAACCCCGAGGCGGCGCGGCTCGCGGGCGTTTCGGTGGACCGCACGCGCATCCTGATCTTCCTGATTCAGGGCGTGGTGGCCGCGCTCGCTGGCGTGATCCTGGCGTCGCGCATCACCAGTGGGCAACCGAATGCGGCCATCGGTTTCGAGCTGAACGTGATCTCCGCCTGCGTGCTCGGCGGCGTGTCCCTGATGGGGGGGCGCGCCAGCATGAGCGGGGTGCTGGTCGGCGTGCTGATCATGGGCACGGTGCAGAACGCGATGAGTCTGCTGAACATCGACGTGTTCTACCAATACCTGGTGCGTGGCAGCATTCTGCTGGCGGCGGTGCTCGTCGATCAGCTCAAGAACCGGGGAGAGCAGGCGTGATGCAGGACGGGATGCAACGATGAAACCCCGCCTGGAAAACAAGGTGGCCCTGGTCACGGGCGGCGCGCAGGGCATAGGCGGCGCCACGGCGGCGCTGTTCGTCGAGCATGGCGCGCGCGTGGTCGTGAACGTGCGCGAGCGCACTGCCGCTGCAGAGGCCTTCGTGGCCTCGCTCGGTGGACCGGACAAGGTGCTGCTGCTGGCCGCCGACGTCAGCCAACGCAGCGCGGTCGATGCCATGGTGGCGCAGGCGCTGAGCCACTTTGGCCGGCTCGACGTGCTGGTGAACAACGCCGGAATCAACGTCTTCGACGACCCTTTGCAGCTCAGCGATGCGGACTGGGCGCGCTGCTTCTCGGTCGATCTGGAGGGCGCCTGGCACTGCGCGCGCGCGGTGCTGCCGCATATGCTGGGGCAGGGCGCCGGCAGCGTGGTGAACATTGCGTCGGTCCATGGGCACAAGATCATTCCGAACGCATTTCCCTACCCGGTTGCCAAGCATGGGCTGATCGGCCTGACCCGTGCGCTCGGCATCCAGTACGCCGCGCAAGGCGTGCGCGTGAATTCGGTCTCGCCGGGGCTGATCCTGACCCCGCTCGCAGAAAGCGTTTTCGCGTCGCTCCCGGATCCGCAGGCCGAGCGCCGCCGCCAGGCCGAGTTGCTGCCGTGCAAGCGCATCGGGGAGCCATTGGAAGTGGCGTACACCGTGCTCTTTCTGGCCAGCGACGAAGCACGCTTCATCAATGCGACCGACATCCTGATCGATGGCGGCCGCTCCCAGCTCTACCACGAATAATGAGCATGCAAGCCCTGTTCAAATTGCCGCTGATTGCCATTCTTCGCGGCGTGCGGCCGCACGAGGTGCTGGCGCATGCCAGCGCGCTGGTCGAGGCCGGGTTCGACGCGATCGAGGTTCCGCTGAATTCTCCCGATGGGGTCGGCAGCATTGCGCAGCTGATCCGCGCCCTGGGCTCCGGCGTCACGGTCGGCGCCGGCACGGTGTTGCAGGTGGAGCAGGTCGAGGCGCTGGAGCGCGTCGGCGCGCGGATGCTCGTCACACCGAACACCCAGCCGCGGGTGATCGCCCGTGCGCGCGCCGCGGGCATGCTGACCTGCATAGGCTGCATGACCGCGACCGAGGCCTTTGCCGCGCTGGACGCGGGCGCCGACGCGCTCAAGATATTCCCCGCGTCCGCGCTCGGCCCGGCCTATATCCGGGCCCTGAGGGCCGTCCTGCCTCCGGATG
>NZ_AFAL01000360.1 GCF_000193225.1 Verminephrobacter aporrectodeae subsp. tuberculatae At4
GCACCAGGGCCAGGGCCCCGAAGGCGCCGATGCGCGCGTCCTTCATGATGTCGAGCGAGCGCGCGCGGTCGGCGCTGCCGCCCAGGCCGTCGGCCAGGTCCGCGAGGCCATCCTCGTGCAGGCCGCCCGTCACCAGCACGCTGGCCAGGGTGCAGAACACGGCCGCCACGGCCGGAGCCAGCGGGCTCGGGGCCAGCGCCCCGTACAGCGCCGCATAGACGCCGCCGGCGACCAGGGCCACGAGCCAGCCGACGCCCGGCAGATGCGCCGCGCTGGCGCGCAGCATCGCGGGGCTGTACCCCACCCACGCGGCCAGCGGCCCGGTGACGGGGACGCGGGTGAAAAACTGCACCGCCAGCAGGTAGTGGCGCAGGGCTTGCACCGCGGGCTGCGCCGTTGGAATCCTCACGCTTCGGCGCGCAGGAACAGGCGGTACGCCGGGTTCTGCGTCGCCTCCACGCAGGGGTAGCCCAGCGTGGCGAGGAAGGCGTCGAACATGGCCGCGTCCCCGGGCGGCACCTGCATGCCCACGAGGATGCGGCCGTAGTCCGCGCCCTGGTTGCGGTAGTGAAACAGGCTGATGTTCCAGGTGGGCTGCATGAGGCTCAGGAACTTGAGCAGCGCGCCGGGACGCTCGGGGAAGGTAAAGCGCATCAGGCGCTCGTCCTGCGCCAGGGCCGAGTGCCCGCCCACGAGGTGGCGCAGATGCTCCTTGGCGAGTTCGTCGTGCGTCAGGTCCAGCGCCTCGAAGCCGTGCTCGCCGAAGGTGCGGGCAATCTTTTCCGAATCGCCCTTGCCCTGCGTGGTCAGGCCCACGAGCACATGCGCCCGCGCGGCATCGCTGATGCGGTAGTTGAACTCGGTCACGCTGCGGGGCCCGCCGGGCAGGCCGCCGATCACTTCGCAAAAGCGCCGGAAGCTGCCGCGCGTCTCGGGGATGGTGACGGCGAGCAGCGCCTCGCGCTCCTCGCCCACCTCGGCCCGTTCGGCGACGAAGCGCAGGCGGTCGAAGTTCATGTTCGCGCCGCTGAGGATTGCGGCGTAGGTCTCGCCCCGGGTCCCGTGCGTCGCGACATACTGCTTGACCCCTGCCACCGCCAGCGCGCCCGCAGGCTCGACGATGCTGCGTGTGTCCACGAACACGTCCTTGATGGCCGCGCAGACGGCGTCGGTGTCAACGGTGATGAAGCCGTCCACCAGGCCCTGCGCCACGCGCAGGGTTTCTTCGCCCACGAGCTTGACGGCCGTGCCGTCGGAGAACAGACCCACGTCGGCCAGCGCCACGCGCGCATGCGCCTGCACCGAGCGGGTCATGGCGTCCGAGTCGTTCATCTGCACGCCGATCACCCGGATCTCGGGCCGCACGGCCTTGATGTAGTTGGCCACGCCGCTCACGAGACCCCCGCCGCCAACGGCCACGAACACGGCATCGAGCCGGTTGCTGCCCAGGCCTTGCAGCTGGCGCAGGATTTCCATGGCGACCGTTCCCGCGCCGGCAATCACGTCCGGGTCGTCAAAGGGGTGCACGAAGCTCAGGCCCCGCTCTTTTTCGAGCTCGACCGCGTGGTCGTAGGCGTCGGAATAGCTGTCGCCAAACAGCACGACCTCGCCCCCCAGATTTTTCACGGCGTCGATCTTGAGCTGGGGCGTCGTCGTCGGCATCACGACGACCGCGCGCGTGCCCAGCTTGTGCGCGCTCATGGCCACGCCCTGGGCGTGGTTGCCGGCCGAGGCGCAGATCACCCCGCGCCGAAGCTGCTCGGGCGTGAGCTGCGCCATCTTGTTGTACGCGCCGCGCAGCTTGAAGCTGAAAGCCGGCTGCTGGTCCTCGCGCTTCAGGAGCACCCGGTTGTGCAGCCGGTGGCTGAGGTCCCTGGCGGGCTCCAGGGCCGACTCCTGCGCCACGTCGTACACCCGGGCGGTGAGGATTTTCTTCAGGTAGTCGGCGGGGGTCAGAGGCTGGGTCATGACAGAGGCGAAGGAAGCACGGTGCGCGCCCGCCGCGGCGCGGCTGGCAGAGCCCGCATCATAGGGGCGGCGCAGATTCCGCTGCCGGTGCAAAAAAAGCCCCGGGCCGTGAGGCCTGGGGCTGAATCCATCCTTTGAGGAGATGGAGGAGACAATCGGTGCGGGGCAATGGGCGCCGGGGCCCTCTTGCCATCTGCTTCGTCGAAAAGCAGCGCATGCCCCGGAGTGTAGCGCAAACCTTGCTGCGATGCAGCAAAATCTGCCCCGAATCCATTTCGCCGGGCGATCAGCGTGCGAAAAAACCACATGCCACTCAGGGGAACATCCATGGAATGCACAGTCAGTTGGACAGGCGGGGCCGGAACACGATCCGGCATGGGCTTCGTGGCCGAAACCGGCAGCGGCCATGTTCTGGCCATGGACGGCGCGCCGGACGCCGTCCATCCCGGCAATGGCGGGCAGAATCTGGCGCCCCGCCCCATGGAGACCGTGCTCGCAGGCGCCGGGGGCTGCACGGCCTATGACGTGGTGCTGATCCTCAAACGGGGCCGCCACGACGTGCGCGGCTGCAGCGTGAAACTGACCACGGAGCGCGCGCAGACGGACCCCAAAGTGTTCACCAGGATCCACATGCATTTCACCGTCAGCGGCAAGGGCATTGCGCCCGCCGCGGTGCAGCGCGCCATCGCCATGAGCCACGAAAAATACTGCTCGGCCAGCATCATGCTGGGCAAAACGGCGCAGATCACCACCGGTTTCGAGCTTCTGGAGGTCTGACGGCCCATGCCGCAAACAGGCAGCAGGCGCTCAGAGGTAGTGTGCCGTGGTGGTCATCACCCGGGCGGCGGCCTTCATGGCGGCGCGGACGGGGGCGGGCAATTCCAGCGCCCCCGCGGCGCGGGCCTGCATTGCGTGCCGCTCCTCATCCGCTTTCATGCGCGCCACCACGGCCCGCGAGGCCAGGTCCTGCTCGGGAAGCCGCGCGAGGTGGCTCTGCAGGTGCGCGGCCACCTGATTTTCCGTCTCCACCACGAACCCCAAACTGACGCGGTCGCCGACCCTGGCTGCGACGAGACCCAGCGCGAAGGCGCCCGCGAACCACAGCGGGTTGAGCAGGCTGGGGCGGGCGCCCAGTGCGTCCAGTCTTTGCCGGGTCCAGGCGAGGTGGTCGGTCTCTTCACGCGCCGCCTGCTGCAAGTGGATGCGCAGCCGGGAGTCGCGCGTCACGGTCGCCTGGGCGGTGTAGAGCGCCTGCGCGCAGACCTCGCCCACATGGTTCACGCGCATCAGCGCCCGGCCCGTTTTTTCTGGGCCGGGGTCAGCGCGGCTTCGGCCAAGCCGTGGGCGGGCGTCTCCTCGGATGCGCCGGGTCGGGCAAGGAGCGTGCGCAGCGCATTGTCGGCAGCGATCAGCAGAGAATCCATGAAAGCCTTTGGCGCCCCAGGCGCGGAAACACACATTACACTGGCGTACAGACACCCGCCGCCACGGCATGGGAACTGCTTGGCCCGGGCGCAATTCTGCCCGGGCGCATGTAAACGTTGCAACACTGCAACGAATTCCCGCTTTCGGGTCGATTATGGGTGAATTCCTTTGCGCAACCGGGCCGGCTCTGGTGCAATAAGCGCAACTTCCCCACCAGGAGGTTGGCCCGGGGAACCGGCGGGGCTGTACAGGCGCGCACTGCAAGTGCTTTCGCTTTCGCACTGACCCCCCGTACCGGAGCCCTACGTTTAACCTTGGAGTAACTCGCAATGAAAAAATCCCTGATTGCCCTGGCTGCGTTGGCTGCTTCCGGCGCGGCAATGGCACAGTCCTCCGTGACCCTGTTTGGCGTGGCCGATGCAACCTTCGCCTACGGCACCGGCACCGTTTCCAAAAAGACACAGCTGGCAAGTGGCGGTCTCGACGGCAGCCGTCTGGGTTTCCGTGGCGTTGAGGATCTGGGCGGCGGCATGTCCGCATCGTTCCACCTCGAAGCGGGCTTGAATAACGACGACGGCACCGGCGGCACGACCGACACCAATAACCAAGGTAAAGCAGCAAGCGGTGGCCTGATCTTCAACCGCCGTTCGACGCTCAGCCTCAATGGCGGCTTTGGTGAGGTTCGTCTGGGCCGTGACTACACCCCCCATTTCAAGAATCTGACCGCGTTCGATCCGTTTGGCACAAGCGGCGTTGGCACCACGCAAACCTATATGTCCAGTATCGGTGGCCCAACCAAGGCTCGCGCTTCGAACTCCATTGGCTACCTCCTGCCTGACAATCTGGGCGGTTTCTACGGCCAAGGCCAGTTCTACATGGGTGAGAACAACAGCAATGTGGTCAACAAGAAGGACGGCAACGGCGTGTCCCTGCGCGCCGGCTACGCCAATGGCCCGATCGACGTTGCTGGATCCTTCGCCAAGACCACCTACCTGCTCAACGTCACCCAGGGCATGCCGACTGGTGGCAATATCACGACCATGAACTTTGGCGGCAAATACGATCTGGGCATGGTCAAGATTCTCGGCCAGTACTCCCAAGACAAGGTCATCGGCACCGGCACCGGCAAGGGCTTGCTGGGTGGCGTTCAGATCCCCGTGGGCCCTGCTGGCCAGGTTCGCCTGTCGTACTCGACCTACAAGGTTGTGACGGTCGGAGCTAACACGCTCGATCCCGTATCGAGCAAGATCGCTGCGGGCTATGTACACAACCTGTCCAAGCGCACCGCCGTGTACGGTACGTTTGCCAATGTGACCAACAAGAAGGGGGCAAGCCAAGCCCTCAACGGTTCCGACACGGCGCCCAACAAGAAGTCGAGCGGCTTCGATTTCGGTATCCGCCACAGCTTCTGATGGTGAAACTGGCTTTGCGCCGGTCTCCCAATCTCAAAAGCCGCCCTTCCGGGCGGCTTTTTTTTTATGGCGCAGCGAAATCCAATCGATAGTTCTGTGGTCCGCGCTGCGCAATCTTGAGGGCGCCAACACGGTTTCCGAGTTCGGCGCAGCGCACCAGAGGCCAGCCCTTTTCGAGACCGAACAACAGCGCGCCACGCCACGCGTCCCCGCACCCCGTGGGGTCGACGACCTGGGTGGGCACGACCGCCGGCACATGGGTCTTGCGGCCATCCACCCACACCTCGCAGCCCTGCGCGCCGAGCGTCACGACGAGCCCGCGCAGCTTGCGCGCGATCTGCGCCATGCTCCAGCCCGTACGCTCACACAGCATCCTGCCCTCGTAGTCGTTGACGGTCAGCCAACTTGCCTGGTCGATGAAGCGCGCCAGTTCTGCGCCATTGAACATGGGCAGGCCCTGACCGGGATCGAACACGAAAGGAATTCCTGCCGC
>NZ_AFAL01000359.1 GCF_000193225.1 Verminephrobacter aporrectodeae subsp. tuberculatae At4
GCCGCTATTTGCGGGGCAGAGCACTAGCGCTTGGCCGCGACCGGTGGCAGCGGCAGGCCGCGCGCGGTCATCACCTTGCGCAACAGGTCCGGCCGGTCGGTGATGATGCCGTCCACCTTGGCGTCCATCAGCGCATGCATGGTCTTCTCGTCGTCCACCGTCCAGGGAATGATCTTCATGCCGGCTGCATGCGTGCGGGTCACCAGTTCGGGCGTGGTGTAGGGCACGTAGCCGGCATCGCCCACCTTGCCGTTCTGCGGGTCGCCATGCACCGGTGAGATCGCGTCGGCGCCGAAAGACTTGGCCGCCTGCACCAGATCGCCGCCGAAGTTGTCGATGTCGATGCCGCCGAGCCAGGGCGAGGCACCGGGCTGGCCAGCCTGCAGGAACTGTTGGCCGTTGGTCAGCGCAACGATCGGGATGCTTGGCTCCAGTTGGCGCGCCAGCATCAGCGCGCCCCAATCGAAGCTCTGGATGGTGACTTGCGACATCAGGCCCGAGCTGCGGATCTCGTCCACGACGGTGCGCACGAACAGCTCACGCGGCGCCGTTTCCTGCGGGGCGCCGGCCTCGACCTTGGTCTCTATGTTCATCAGCACCTGGTCGGCGCGGTAGGAGCGCACGAGCTCGAACACCTCGCGCAGGGTGGGCATCTGCGCGCCGGGCACCAGGCGCTGCTCCGGAAAAGCCGCCTGGCGCAGCGAGCCGCAGTCCAGCGTTTTGACCTGCGCCAGGGTCAGGTCCTTGATGTAGCGGCCAACATAGGGATACAGCGGGTCGTCGGTATTGGCGGGCCGGGTGTCCTTGCATTTCGTGCCGGAAGTCTTGCGGTCGTGCGTGACCACGGCCACGCCGTCCTTGGTGATCTGGGTGTCCAACTCCAAGGTGGTGACGCCTATCTCCAATGCACTGGTGAACGAAGCGATGGTGCTTTCCACCACCAGGCCCACGCCGCCGCGGTGGGCCTGCAGGTCGAAAGCGCGCGGCTGGTGAAAGAGATGCCCGGCGGAAGCGGCGCCGTCGGTGCCGCCGCCACAGGCGCCGAGTGCAAGCAAACCGGCAAGGGAAAGAAGACGCAGGGAGCCAAATCTGAACAAATGCATAGGAGTCCTGAAAGAAAAAAATGGGCGTTTTTTTTAATACCCCGACGCTAGTGATTCAGTGTGAAAGTAGCGTGACATTGAGGAAATTCTGGCGTCTTCCAAGCACATCGGACAGGTCATCAATAATTGATACGATGTTTGTTATGTTAAATGACGTGCAGGTTTTGCTGCCACTGCACAGCGCAAAGCTGGATCGTGGGCCTGCAGATCGAAACATAGAATCGCCCCATGACCGAGACCGATTCCTTGCCGCCTCCCTCCCCTGCCCCCTTATCTGCCCAGGGGCGCTTCTGGGCGCTGCTGCCCTGCGCCGGAGTGGGCGCGCGGGCGGCAGGGCCCACGGCGGCTTCATTGCCCAAGCAGTACCACCTGCTGGCGGGGCGCCCTGTGGTGCTGCACACGCTGGCCGCTTTTGCCGGGGTGCGGCGGCTGCTGGGAACGCTGGTGGCGGTGGCGCCCGGGGACCATTTTCTCGATGCGCATGCGCATCCCGCGTTGCGCGTCGTGCCATGCGGTGGCCGCACGCGCGCCGACACGGTGCTTGGTGGCTTGCAGGCCTTGCTGGCGCAGGGCGCGCAGCCGGGTGACTGGGTGCTGGTGCACGATGCCGCGCGCTGCCTGGTGACCTCCGGGCAGATCGACGCGCTGATCGACGAATGCGCCGACGACAGCGTCGGCGGCCTGCTCGCGCAGCGGCTGGCTGATACCTTGAAGACCGGCGTGGACGGTCCGGACGGGCTGCGCGTGGTCGGCACGCTGGAGCGCAGCGACAAATGGCTGGCGCAAACGCCGCAGATGTTTCGCATTGGCGCGCTGCTGGCGGCCATGGCCCAGGCCGGCCCGCACGTCACCGACGAGGCCAGCGCGATGGAAGCGCTGGGCCTGCACCCGCGGCTGGTGCCCGCCGGGGCGCAGAACTTCAAGCTCACTTATCCCGAGGATTTCGCGCTGGCTGCGGCGCTGCTGGCACAGCGCCAGCAGGGAGAATCGGTGGTTTCGACATCACGGTGCGAGGCAATATGATGAATTTCAGGATCGGCGAAGGCTGGGATGTGCACGCGCTGGTACCCGGCCGCAGGCTGGTGATCGGCGGCGTGGAGATTGCCCACCCCATGGGGTTGCTCGGCCACTCGGACGCCGATGTGCTGCTGCACGCGATCACCGATGCGCTGCTCGGCGCGGCCGCGCTGGGCGATATCGGCGGCCATTTTCCCGACACCGATGCTGCTTTTCGCGACGCCGATTCGGGCGTGCTGCTGGCCGAGGCGATGCGGCGCGTGCGCGCTGCGGGCTACGAGGTCGGGAATATCGACAGCACCGTGCTCGCGCAGGCGCCGCGCCTGGCCGCGCACATCCCCGCAATGCGCGCCGCCATTGCCCGCGCCGTCGGCGTCGCCGAGGGGCAGGTGAACGTCAAGGCCAAGACCGCCGAAGGACTGGGCCCCGTGGGGCAGAAGCTGGCGATCGAGGCGCGCGCTGTGGCGCTGATCCATGCGCGCTAAGCGACCTTGTCCTGTGGCGGCGGCCGGGGAGGCAGGTAGCGCTTGATGGCAGGCCGCTGCAGGCGTTGTCTGGAGGAATCGGTCCCCTGGGGCAGGTCCGTGGCGCGCTGCAATTGCAACTGCGCCACCAGACCGCCGCTGTTCGCGTTGGTCAGCGCAAAGGCGCCCCCCATGCGCTGCACCGTCTTGTCCACGATGGACAGCCCGAGCCCCGCGCCGGTGGCCGCGGTGCGGGCAAAGTTGCCGCGGAAGAACGGTTTTGTGAGGTTCGGGATCTGATCGGGGGGCACCCCCGCGCCATGGTCGCGCAGTTTCATGAGCACCCAATCCTCCCGGGGCTTGGCGGCGATCTCCACGCGGGCGACTTCCGTGCCTTCGGTCTTGCCATAGCGCCGCGCGTTTTCCAACAGGTTGGAAATCACGCGCGCCAGTTCCACCTCGTCGGCCAGGACGTAGAGATCCTCGGGAACGGATATGCTGATCTGCAGTTCGCGGTGGTCCTGCACCGCGTACATGCAGGAGGACACCACGGCGTGCAGGTTGATGGGCGTGAGCGTGACGTGATCGGGCCGTGCGTAGTCGAGGAACTTGTCGATGATGGCGTCCAACTGCACGATGTCTGCCACCATGTGCTCACGCGCCGCCCCGTCGACCACGCTCATCTCGGTTTCCAGCCGCAGCCGTGCCAGCGGGGTGCGCAGGTCGTGCGAGATGCCGGCGAGCATCACGGCGCGGTCATGTTCCAACTTGGCAAGCGTCTGGGTCATGCGGTTGAAACCCCGGTTGACCTCGCGGATCTCGCTGGTCACTACTTCCTCATCCAGCCGGCTGGCGGCAAAGTCGCCGTCCTTGATCCGGTTCGCTGCGTAGGACAGCTGTTTCAGCGGCCGGTTGATGCGCAGCGCAATGGCGGCCGCGCAGGCCAGCGAAAGGGCTCCGGCCGTGATCAGCCAGATCGTCCAGGTGCGCCCCCCGGCCGGGTTGAAGCGCGAATGGTCCATGCGCAGCCAGTTCGAGTCGCCATTGATGTTGAAGCCCACCCACAGGCCGTTGTCGCCGTTCACGCTCTGGGCGACGATGGTGTCGGGCCCGAGCCGCACCGTCAACTCATCCGTCAGGCGGTTGCCCAGCGTAGTCGGCCCCAGGGGGACGAACTGGTCCCCGGGCTCGCGCGGGAGGATGCGCACGCCTTCCTGATCGGCCATGGTCTTGAGCAGCAACACGCGCGTGATCGCGTCGGCATGCACCAGCATCGTGCGGCTCAGGTTCACCAGCGACGCGATCTGCTGCGCGGTTTGCAGCGTCAGCGGCTCGGATTCGAGCGTGCGCAGCGTCTGTAGCCACGCCAGAATGCTGCCCACCTGCAGCAGCACGAGCAAGATGAAAGTGCGCCAGAAAAGACTCAGAAGCACGCGCGCGCGCAGTTCCCGCGCACGGGAGATCCACCCCTGCGGCGCGAGGCCAGCCCACCAAGATGCAACCGAGGACTTCCAAAGAGAAATTCTCGGCCAGCCCCCGGTGGTCTTGGACATGGGGAGGTCAACCGGCTCCATCCGGCACGAACACGTAGCCCAC
Organism: Verminephrobacter aporrectodeae subsp. tuberculatae At4; assembly: GCF_000193225.1. GTDB lineage: Bacteria > Pseudomonadota > Gammaproteobacteria > Burkholderiales > Burkholderiaceae_C > Acidovorax > Acidovorax aporrectodeae. Next base: position 4,181 of record NZ_AFAL01000359.1, read on the forward strand.
GCCCCACACGGTCTGGATGTAGCGCGGCGCGGTGGCGTCCACCTCCACCAGTTTGCGCAGGCGCGAAATCTGCACGTCCAGGCTGCGGTCAAAGGGCTCGAACTCGCGGCCACGCGCCAGCAGGGCCAGTTTTTCGCGCGACAGCGGCTGGCGCGGGTGGCGCACCAGGGCCTTGAGCATGGCGAATTCGCCGGTGGTCAAGGGCAGTTCTTCGCCATTGCGCTGCAAGGCACGGGTTCCCAGGTCGAAGGTGAAGGGACCAAAGGTGACCACCTCAACCTCACCGGAGGGCGCGCCCGGCGCTTCCTGCGCAGGGCGGCGGCGCAGCACGGCGTGGATGCGCGCGAGCAGTTCGCGGGGGTTGAAGGGCTTTCCCAGATAGTCGTCAGCGCCCACTTCCAGACCCACGATGCGGTCCACGTCCTCGCCCTTGGCGGTGAGCATGATGATCGGGGTGCGGTCGTTGGCGGCGCGCAGGCGGCGGCAGATGGAGAGCCCGTCCTCGCCGGGCATCATCAGATCGAGCACGATGAGGTCCACCGTCTCGCGCAGCAGCAGGCGGTTGAGGGTCTTGCCGTCTTCGGCGACCATGACTTCAAAGCCTTCCTGCGTCAGGTAACGGCGCAGCAGATCGCGGATGCGTGCATCGTCATCCACTACCAGAATTTTGTCGACGCGGTTGATTGCTGTGGCCATATCATTGATCCCGGGCTATTTGTAACAGCGCCGATTCTGACCAGTTGGAACGCCGAAATCCGGTTTTTGGGAGGGGGCTTGACAAAGTGTTTCAAATGTTTCCCCGCCGCGCATGGTGGCCGAGGGGGCTTTTCCAGCGCTGCCGCACAGGCCCGGTCCGGGCGGTGTCTGTCTGCCCAAAGCACCGGATTCACAGGCCCTGAAAGCCCTTGGGAGACTACGGCACAGGGGGAGGCACTGCCCGCCCGGCCTTCGAATCGCCTGGCCGGAAATACCTACTGCGCGGCCCAGCCGCCGTCCATGTTCCAAGCCGCGCCGCGCACATTGTTCGCCGCGGGCGAACAGAAAAACAACACCAACTCGCCCAGTTCTTCGGGCGTGCTGAACTGCATGGAGGGCTCTTTCTCGCGGAGCAGCAGCTTTTTCGCGTCCTCGTCCGACAGGCCATGCTCGGCGGCCTTGGCGTCTACCTGTTTTTGCACCAGCGGCGTGAGCACCCAGCCGGGGCAGATGGCATTGCAGGTCACGCCCGTGGTGGCGTTCTCCAGCGCGATGACCTTGGTCAGCCCCACGATGCCGTGCTTGGCCGCGACGTAGGCCGACTTTTGGGCCGACCCCACCAGGCCGTGCACCGACGCCACATTGATGATGCGGCCCCAGTTGGCGTTCTGCATCGCCGGCAGCGCCACGCGGCAGGTGTGAAAGGCGCTCGTGAGGTTGACGGCGATCACCGCGTCCCAGCGCTCGACCGGGAAATCCTCCACATTCGCCACATGCTGGATTCCGGCGTTGTTCACGAGAATGTCCACGCGCCCGAACTGCGAGACGCTGTACTTCATCAGGTCCTCGATGTCGGCAACGCGGCACATGTCGGCGCCGTGGTAGGCCACCCGGGCTGCGGCGGCCTCGCCTGCGGCCAGCACCTGGCTGCGGGCAGCGTCCACATCGCCAAAGCCATTGAGCACGATGTTCGCGCCCTGGCGCGCCAGGGCCTGGGCGATTCCCAGACCAATGCCGCTGGTGGAGCCGGTCACGAGTGCGGTTTTGCCTTTCAGCATGAGAGTCCCTCCGAATGAATTACGATGCAAGCGCGGCAATCATTAGCGCGCGGCCCCGGATTCTGCACCCATGACCGAACCCCGTCTGAACCATGTACCGTGCCCCGGCATTGCGGCCCCGGGCACCCCCTGCGCCCAAGCACCCGCCGCAGCGCAGCTGCACCGCATGGCGTACTGGGAGTGGAACGCCACGGACCAGCCGGCGCATCCGCACGTGGTGCTTTGCGTGCACGGCCTGACCCGCCAGGGGCGCGACTTCGACACCCTGGCGCGCGCGCTGAGCGGGCATGCGCGCGTCATTTGCCCTGATGTGGTCGGGCGTGGCCAGAGCGACTGGCTGGCCGACCCCATGGGCTACCAGGTCCCGCAGTACGCGGCCGACATGCTGGCCCTGCTGGCGCAATTGCAGCAGCAGGGTCCGATCGGCACGCTGGACTGGGTGGGAACCAGCATGGGCGGACTGATCGGCATGGTCATCGCGGGCCAGCCGGAGCTGCCCCTGCCCGTTGCGCTGCGCCGGCTGGTGCTCAACGACGTGGGGCCGGCCATCGATTGGTCGGCCTTGCAGCGCATCGGCAAGTACCTGGGAAAAATGGCGCGTTTCGAGTCGCAGCAGCAGGCCGCGGACGCGCTATGGGCGATTTCCCGCCCGTTCGGGCCGCACTCGCCCGCGCAGTGGTTTGAGCTGTCGCGCGCCATGGTGCGCCCGTTGCCCGACGGCAGATTCACGCTGCACTACGACCCGGCCATCGCCGTGCCGTTCAATGCCCTGACGCAGGACGCCGCCGTGGCCGGCGAGGCCGCGCTGTGGCAGCTGTACGAGCGCATCACGGCGCGCACGCTGCTGCTGCGCGGCGCGCAGTCGGACCTGCTTTCGCGCGCGGCTGCGCAGGCCATGGCGCGGCGCGGGCCGCAGGCGCGCGTCGTCGAATTCGAAGGCTTGGGGCATGCGCCCACGCTGGTCGCGGCCGACCAAGTTGCGACCGTGAAGCAATTTTTGCTGGCGGCAGAAGACGCTGTGGCCGGATGAAAACCAAGCCCCTGGTCTTGGTGTCCTCCCCTCCCCAGGCAGACGCCGTTGTACAGCTCATCGCCGCCACTGCGCACCAGTTGCCCGAGCAGCTGAACGCGCTGGCGCGTGCGCGCGCCTTCGCCGAGCCCCTGATCGCCGGCGAAACCCTGGACAGTGGCGAGAACACACTCGCCCACGCCGACGCCGTGGCCGCGCTCCTCAAGGAAATCGGCGGCTCCGAGGCCATGCAGGCCGCGGCCTACCTGGAGCACGCCTGCATGCACCTGAACAAGCCCGAGGAGGTGATCGCCAAAACCTTTGGCGCCCACTTTGCGACGCTGGCGATGGAAAGCACCAAGCTCATGCGCGTGCAGCAGCAGGCCCGCGCCGCGCAGCACGTGGACGACCCTGCCGTGCAGACCGAGAACGTGCGCAAGATGCTGCTCGCCTTCTCGCGCGACCTGAGCGTGGTGCTGCTGCACCTGGCCTCACGCTTGCAGACGCTGCGCTATCACGCGGCCAACAAGCGCCCCGTTTCGCCCAGCATGGCGCGCGAATCGCTGCAGGTATTTGCGCCGCTGGCCAATCGCCTGGGAATCTGGCAGCTGAAGTGGGAACTGGAAGACCTGGCCCTGCGCTTTCTCGAGCCCGACACCTACAAGAAGGTGGCCCGCCTGCTCGACGAAAAGCGCGGCGAGCGCGAGCTCTACATGGAACAGCTGCGCGCCCGGCTCGAGGCCGACCTGCGCGCGCGCAGCATCAGCGCCAGCGTGCAGGGGCGCCCGAAGCACATCTACAGCATCGTCAAGAAAATGCGCGGCAAGTCGCTCGACTTCGACCAGGTGTTCGACATCCGCGCGCTGCGCGTGATCGTTCCCACGGTGAAGGACTGCTACGCCGCCCTGAGCTGGGTGCACGAGCAACTCCAGCCCATCGTGGAAGAGTTTGACGACTACATCGCCCGGCCCAAGCCCAACGGCTACCAGTCGCTGCACACCATCGTGCGCGACGCCGACGGGCGGCCCATCGAGATCCAGATCCGCACCCAGGCCATGCACGAGCATGCCGAGCACGGCGTGGCGGCGCACTGGGCTTACAAGGAGGCGGGCAACAAGGGCTACGCGGGCGTATCCGCTGCGGGCGAGTACGACGCCAAGATCGCCGTGCTGCGCCAGCTGCTGGCCTGGGAGCGCGATCTGTCGGGCGCCTGGTCGAACCGGGGCCTGTTCGAGGACCGCATCTACGTGCTCACGCCCGACGCCGCCGTGGTGGAACTGCCGCAGGGCGCGACACCCGTTGACTTTGCCTACGCCGTGCACACCAGCGTGGGGCACCGCTGCCGGGGCGCCAAGGTCGACGGCGCCATGGTTCCGCTGAACACCCCCCTGCACAACGGACAGACGGTGGAGATAGCCACCGCCAAGGAGGGCCGCCCCTCGCGCGACTGGCTCAACGCCGAGCTGGGCTACTTGGCCAGCCACCGCGCCAAGGCCAAGGTGCGCGCCTGGTTCAACGCCCAGACGACGCACGAAACCGTGGCCCGGGGCCGCGAAGCGGTGGAAAAACTGCTGCAACGCGAAGGCAGGACCGCCGTCAAGCTCGACGAGCTCGCCGCGCAGCTGGGCTTCAAATCGGCCGATGCGCTGTTCGAAGTCGTGGGCAAGGACGAGTTCTCGCTGCGCAACATCGAAACGCTGCTGCGCCCGCCCGGGCCCGCCGCACAGCCCGACGAGCCCTTGCTGCACAAAAAGACGCGCAGCAGCGATTCGGCCCCCAAGGGCGGCGTGCTGGTGGTCGGCCTGGCCTCGCTCATGACCCAGTTGGCCAAGTGCTGCAAGCCCGCGCCGCCCGACCCGATTCGCGGCTTCGTCACGCGCGGCAAGGGGGTCAGCGTGCACCGCGCAGACTGCGGCAACTTCCACGAAATGGCCGCGCGCAGCGCCGAGCGCGTGATCGAAGTGGAATGGGGCCTGCCCAAGCAATCGGCCCTGGCCCCCGTATACCCGGTGGACGTGACCGTGGAGGCCGCCGACCGGCAATGCCTGCTGCGCGACGTCTCGGAAGTCTTCGCGCGCGAAAAGACCAACGTGATTGGCGTGCAGACCCAGTCCGTCAAGGGCACGGCATGGATGACCTTTACCGTCGAGGTGACCGACTCCGGCCGCCTGAACAAGGTGCTGGGCAGCGTGGCCGCGGTGCCGGGCGTGCGCTCTGCGCGCCGCCGCTGAGCGCTTTCGTCGAAGCCCCCCGTGCCCAGCGCGATTTGTTGCGCGCCGGCCAGAGCGGCCGATTTTTGCGGCTACAATCGCGGCCGGTGACAGGCGCGTAGCTCAGCTGGTTAGAGCACCACCTTGACATGGTGGGGGTCGTTGGTTCGAGTCCAATCGCGCCTACCAGATTTTTCCGGATCTGGTCAGCGCATCGATCTGCACACCGGCATCAGCCCAAGCCCGACAAAGGCTAAAACGGCCCTACCCCGTCCACCAAAGTGCTCAGTGGCAAAGCGTGCAACTCCTGCAGCAAGGCCACCAACTGCTGCGCTGCCGCGGCCACCACGGCCCGACCCTTCTGCGCGCAGGCCCCTGCCGCATTCCCCACCGCCCCCGCCGGGTGGTAGTCCTGCATCTGCCATCCGAGCCGGGCGCTCTTGCCGTTGCCCAGAATCGCGTAGCGTTGCGCCCGGTCCTGCGACGTCGAACGAAAATCCCGCGCATGCTCCATGCGCACCGTCGCGGGCGAGAGATGCAGCATCATCGAGGTCTCGATCTCGCCCGCGTGGACGCCAAAGCGCTGCTCCTGCGCGCTGAACTGCTGCTCCACGGACTCGGGCAAGGGCAGGCTGAACCAGCTGGCGCTGTAGACGATGAGATCGCAGCGCGTGCGCAGCCCGCGCGCCACGATGTCCATCACGCCGACTTGGCCACCGTGGCCGTTGAACAGCAGCAGCTTCCTCACCCCGGCGCGCGCGACACACTCGCCGATCTCGGTCCACAGCGCGATCACCGTTGCGGGAGAGAGCGTCAGGGTTCCCGGAAAGCGGATGTGCTCCGGACTCAGGCCCACGTTCTGCGGGGGCAAGAAGAGAACCGGCAGGTCAACGGGCAGCTGCGGCAACGCCGCGTCGATCACGCCCTGCAGCAGACTGGCGTCCACCGCGAGCGGCAGGTGCGGGCCGTGCTGCTCGATGGCGGCCACGGGCAGCACCGCCACGGTCTGCGCGGCCTGGCCCGAGGCCTGGAGTTGGGCGAACTCGCGCGTGGACAACCCGGCCCAGAAGCGCGAAGACAGGGCGCAAGGCCTGTCGGGAGACGGTGGAGACGGAGCATCGGCGGTCATTGCGCGATGGTAGTCGCAAGCGCCCTGCCCTCGCCCCGCGCTCAGCCCCGGCCCTTTTCTTCCAAGCGCCAGGCCATCCGCACCGCGGCGCCGACGCCGGCACCGGTCAGCCAGAACAGCCCCCCCGCGCCGATCACGGCGCCGGCCGAGCCGAACAGCATGGGCATGAGAACGCTCGATGCATTGATCACCATCAGCCGCAGGCCCAGCGCCTCGCCGTGGCGGTGCGCGGGCGTAATCTGATGCAGCAGGCTCACCACCATGGGCTGTACCGAACCCAGCGCAAAGCCCAGCAGCACGGAGCACAGGCCCATTCCCGGCGCGCTGTCGAGCAGCGGATACACGCCGAACAGCAGCGTCGTGAGCAGCATGGCACCGGCCACCACCACCGGCTCGCGCAGGCGCTCGGCGACCAGCGGCATGAGCACCCGGATCGTCGCCGCTGCAATGGCAAAGCCCCCGAGGATGGAGCCGATGACCGAGGCCGACAGGCCGCGCTCGTGCCCGATCAGCGGAACGACGAAGGTGTGCACGTCCCAGCAGGACGAGAGGACCCAGTTCACGATCAGGAGGCGGCGAAACGGCGTCTCGTTCATCAGGTCCCACGCGCGCCGCGGCGGACCACCCGCTGCGGCGATCACGGGGGGCAGTTCCACCGCGTCGCGCACCCAGAACCAAGTGCACAGGGGCAGCAGGGCCATGAGCGCGAAGGCGGCGCGGTAGCCCCCGGTGCTGCCCGCCTCGCTGCCCGCATGGTCGATCATGAGCCCGGCGCAGAAGGGGCCAATGAAGTTGGACAGCGCCGGCCCGATGGCCAGCCAGCTGAAGACCTGCCGCAGCTGCGTCGCGTCATGCGCGGCGCGGCCCACGTGGCGCTGCAGTGCGATGGTCACGGCGCCGGTCGCCCCACCCGTCATCAGCGCGGCCAGGCACAGCGCCGGAAAGCCGGGGAACAGCAGAGCCAGCGAGGCCCCCGCCACGGCCACCACCACGGCGTGGCCGACCGGGCGCCTGAGGCCATGGCGGTCCGCGTAGCGTCCCGCGGGCAAGGCCAGAAACACCTGCACGAGCGCGAACAGCGCCAGCAGCACGCCCACGGACGCAGCGCTGTAGCCATCGCGCAAGGCCAGCAGCGGCGCTGCCATGCGCATTCCGGCCATGCAGGCGTGCAGGCAGATCTGGCCGGCGATCAGCCGCACCAGGGCCCAGTTCACGGCGCATCGTCCTCGGACTGCGCCCCGGGCGCCGCGCCATCGGCCAGCGGCAGGGCCGCATCCGGCGCGGGCAGTTCCTGCACGGCGCGCAGCTTGCGCTCGATGGCGCGGGTGCGAACGCCCACCTCGTCGAAGCGCCTGGCCGCAGCGTCTATGGATTTCTTGGTGGCTTCGACCACGTCGCCAAACTTCGCGAACTCGGTCTTCACACTGCCCAGCAGGCTCCAGACCTCGGACGATCGCTTTTCGATCGCCAGCGTCTTGAAGCCCATTTGCAGGCTGTTGAGCATGGCCGCCAGGTTCGCCGGGCCGGTGATCATCACGCGGCATTCGTTCTGCACGGCCTCGACCAGGCCGGGGCGGCGCATGACTTCGGCAAACAGGCTTTCCGTGGGCAGGTAGAGCACGGCAAAGTCGGTGGTGTGCGGCGGCGAGACGTATTTGGCGAAGATCTTGCGGGCCTCGTTGCGCACCGAGGTCTCAAAGGCGTTGCCCGCCGAAAGCGTCGCCGCCTTGTCGGCAGCGTCCTGCGCGTCCATCAGGCGCTGGTATTGCTCGACCGGGTACTTGGCGTCTATGGGCAGCCACACCGGGTGCACGTCGTTCCTGCCCGGCAGGCGGATGGCGAACTCCACCAGCTCGTCGCTGCCCGGGACGGTCTTCACGTTGCGCGCGAACTGCTCGGGTGTGAGCACGTTCTCGATGATCGCACCCAGCTGCATTTCGCCCCAGGTGCCGCGCGACTTCACATTGCTCATCACGCGCTTGAGGTCGCCGACGCTGCCCGCCAGCGTCTGCATCTCGCCCAGGCCCTTGTGCACCTGTTCCAGTCGCTCGCTCACGAGCTTGAAGGATTCCCCCAGGCGCTGCTCGAGCGTGGCGTGCAGCTTTTCGTCCACCGTGCGGCGCATTTCTTCGAGCCGGGTGGCGTTGTCGGCCTGGATCGCCGCCAGGCGCTCGTTGAGCGCGTTGCGCAGTTGTTCGGCGTTGTGCTGGCTGCCCTGCACCAGGCCACCGAGCTGCTGCGACACGGCGTCCTGCAGCACCGAGAACTGGTTCTTGATCTGAGAGCCGTTGGCTTCGAGCTGGTCCCTGAGCGCGCCGGACACCGCCCCCAGCTGCCCCTGAATGTCGCCCTTGAGCGAATCGAGCGTGCTGCGCGTGGCCGCCGTGAGCGCCTCGAAGCGCTCCTGGATGCGCTTTTCAAACAATGCCGTGCTCTCGCCCATGGCCTGGCGCGACTTGACGCTCTCGGCCGCCAGCGCGGCGGTGCTGGCCGTGAGTTCGGTGCGAAAGCCGGCGAGCCGATCCGAGAGCTCCTGGCGCGCCATGGCCGAGTCCGCCTGACCCTGCGCCAGATGCGCGAGCAGGGCCTTGCTGCTTTCCTCCAGCCGCCCCGCGACGGCCTGCTGCAGGCCGTCGAAGCGCTGCGCCAGCGAGGCGTCGAGCGCCGTCTGCCGCTGCTCCAGCCGCGCCTCGAACAGGCCGAATGCGGCCAGCAACTCGGCCCGGCCGCTGCGCGATTCGGTCACGGCCTGCGCCAGGCGCTCGTCCACCGCACGGCGCAGGGTCTCCAACGTGTTCTGCGTGCTCTGGGTAAAGCCCCCGAGCTGCTGCGCCAGCGCGTCCAGCGCGCCGTCGTTTTTGGCCACGGCCAGCCGGGTGGCCTGCGTTGCGGCTTCGAGCGCCTGCAAGCGCGCGAGCCACTCGGCAGGCAGATCCACCTGCGGGCGGCGCAGCAGCAATAACAGCAAAAGCGCCAGCACCAGGGCCAGCGCGGTGAGTGAAGCGAGTGTCTCAGCGGTCAAGGTTTTTCACCATCTAATCTATGTCGGGGCCAAACAAGGCGTTCTGGAATCGGCGCTGCGCGAGCCTGCCTGCGGACAGGTCTGCGCGGTAGTCTACGGTCAGTTCCTTGGCGCAGCGAAACACCAGACGCCAGACGCCGGCCTGACCCCATGCGCTCCGACTGCTCAAGTGCGCTGCCCTGCGCAGGCTCATGCGGCTGCGGACAGCGGCTGGCCGAGCATGAACTCGGCCATCAATCGGGCCTGCCCCGCCAACATGGGCGCACCCGCGTGGACCCGGCATCCACGCGCCCATGCAGCCTGCATCAGCGCGGTCTCTGCCGGCTCCATGATGATCTCGGCCACGGTCTGGGTCGCATCCAGTTGCGCCACATCCATCGGCAACGGGTCCTCTGGCCGCAGTCCGAGCGACGTGGCGTTGACGACGAGTGCATGGCCCCCAGGGTTGGAGTCGCCGACCGCGAGTTCGATGTTCGGGTGCCAGCGCCGCACACGCTCGACCAACTGCTCGGCGCGCTCGACGCTGCGATTCGCGATGGTCAGCCGCCGCGCACCGGCATCGGCCAGAGCGAACGCGATGGCGCGCGCCGCGCCGCCGGCCCCTGCCAGGTAGACGCAGTGGCCGGCCGGCTCGATGCCGTGGCGGCGCAGGCCATCGATGAAACCGATGCCGTCCAGCATGCCCCCGCGCATCCTGCCGTCGGCAAGGCGGCGCACTGCGTTGACGGCATCGGTTTGCCGGGCCTCGACGCTCAGCTCATCGCACAATGCGACGACCGCTGTCTTGTGTGGCATCGTGACGATGCAGCCGGCGAAGCTTCGCACCCGCCGCAGCGCCGAGAACACCGTTGCCAGATCATGCGCTCCCACATGGAGCGGGACCATCGCCGCATCCACGCCCTGTGCACGCAGCAGCTCGTTGATGCACTGCGGCGTCTTCACCTGGTGAATGGGGTCGGCGAGTATCGCCAATACCCGGGTGTGTCCTGTAATCTCCCACATCGGTCGCTCCGTTGGTCAATGCCCGAGATAGGCCTTGCGGACGTGCGGATTGCCCAGCAGTTCCAGCCCGGTAGCGCCCTTGGGACACTCACGTCTGCGGCATGTAGATCTGTGCGTAGCCCGCGCGCAATGCCGAGGTGATCTGGTCAAGGCGGCGATCGATGTGCTTTTCGAGGATCGCGACGCAGGCCGTGTCGTTGCGTGCCTTGAGCGCCTGCAGGGCCGAGAGATGCTCCGTTTGCGTCAGCGTCCGGTCGCAGCGTTCCATGTCGATCCAGCGCACGAGGTGGATGCGTGCGTTGAGGTTGCGCAGCACGCGCAGCATCTCCGGGTTGCCCGACAACGCGATCAGGCGCTCGTGGAAGGTCTCGTCGAGTTCGACGAGTTCGTCGGTCGATCGGTTGCCGGGGGCTGGCCCGGTGCTGCCCAGGAAGCCAAGCAGGTCGTCGATGTCCTGATCCTTGGCGCGCCCGATGGCGAGGCGGATCGCCGCGACTTCGATCGCCTTGCGGACTTCGTAGAGCGAGAAAATCTCGTGCACGTCGAGATCGCGGCAGAAAAATCCCTTGCCCGGGACGAAGTGCAGCAGGCCTTCGGTATTCAGGCGATGCAGCGCCTCGCGCAGCGGCGTGCGACTGACGCCGAGCCGCTTGGCCAACTCGCCTTCATTCAGCCGCTCGCCAGGCTTGAACTCGTAGCCAATGGCCATGGAACGCAGCTGCCCGTGGACCAGTTGGGCGACGCTGTCTTTCGCGGCTTCTCGCAAGGCATTCTCCCTTTGTATTTCGTGTGCGTTGAGGCGCGCATTGTCAGCCAAAGACGCGCGGTCTCAGGCCGGCATGGAACCAGGTGATCATCGCGTAGATGTCGTACACGGGCATGTTGAGCGCAGCCTGCAGCGCCGCAGCATACGGCGGCATGTTCGTGCATTCGAGGACGATCGCGCCGACCTCGGGATGGCGCTCGACCAGCGCCTGGCCGGCGTCGAGGATGTCCTGCTCGGCCAGTGCGACGTCCATATCGTCCTTCTCGGCCCGGATGAGCACACGAAAGAATTCGCGACCGTTTTCGGTGCCTTCCATCGGGACGTCGCACGGCACGCCGGCGGCGCGCAGGTGCGCCGGCGTCAGCGCGGAGCCGCTCACGGTAACGATGCCCACGCGCTTGCCGGGCGGCAGCGTCGCCTGCACCCAGGGCACCTGCATCAGCGATGAAGTAGCCACCGGCACGTTCACCGCGGCGGCGAGTTCCTGTTGGAACAACGAAAGGAAACCGCAGTTCGTGGTGATGGCCTCGGCTCCCTCGCGCACCAGGTCCTGGGCCGCATCGATGAAGTCCGGCAGCAGGCCCCGCGCGCCGTCGAGCACGACCTTCCCGGGGCTCGCGCCGCGCACCACCTTGTAGAGCACGGGAAAGGGCCAAGTCAGGCCATTGCCCATGTCACCGGGAATGCGGGGAAAGCGCGCTTCCAGCATCAGGATGCCCAGCGGCGCACCGTACACGGCCCTGCCGCCGCGCGCGATGCTGGATCGGGAGGACTGCGTCATCGGAGGATCTTTCTGCGGTCGTTGTGTCTCAAGCGAAGCGTCGCGGGTCGAACGGCGCCAGCGGGATCTCCGGCGCGCAACCGGATAGCAGTTGCGCGACCACGCGCGCGGTGCGCGCCGACCCCACGAGCCCGACGTGGCCGTGACCGAAGCCGTACACGATGTCGCTCGAAGCGCGAGCAAAGCCGATGCATGGTCGCCCGTCGGGCGTGCTGGGCCGGTGCCCGAGCCAGTTGTGCAGCCGATCCCGCGGGAACTCGCGCGGCAGCGCCGGGAATATGCTGGGCAGGTGATCCCGCAGGATATCGGCGCGGCGCCAATCCGGCGCGGCACCGAGGCCGGCGATCTCGACTTGGCCGGCCACGCGCAAGCCTGTCTCCATGGGCGTCGCGATGAGCTTGCAGTCCGACACCATCAGCGGCAGCTGCGGCATGACCTCGGGGCTTTCCACGACCACGTGGTAGCCGCGCTCGCTCTCCAGCGGCACGCGGTCTTGCGCCCGCGCAGCCAGCGCCTTGGAGTGCGCGCCCGCGGCCACCACCGCTGCATCGCAGGCAACCTCGGTGTCGTCGCAGCGCACGGCCTGCAGCCGCCCGCGCTCGATGTGAAAGCCGGTTGCTCTCGCGGACACCCACTGCGCACCGAGCGTGCGCGCATACGCCACGAGCGCGGCGACGTAGGCGCCCGGGTTGCGGCAATGCCCCGCCTCGGGAACCAGTACGCCAAACTGATAGCGCGGGTGCAGTGCGCGTTCCTGCCGGTGCAGTGCAGCGGCGTCCAGTTCCAGCCAGCGAACGCCGTTATCCCGCCGGATCGTCCAGGCGAGCGCGTCCGCTTCGAAATCCGCCCGCGACGGATACACGTGCAGCAGCCCGCGCCGTTCGATGAGCTGCGGGACGCCCGCCTGCCGCGCCAAGCCCTCATGCAGCGCCGGTGCGTCAACCAGCAGGGGGCGAAGCGCACGGGCCGTGGCCGCGATGCGCGCAGCCGTCCAGCCGGAAGCGATGTACCGCAGCAGCCACGGCGTGGCCTGCGGCAGGTAATTCCAGCGGATGGCCAGCGGCCCCAGCGGGTCCATGATGAGGCGCGGCAGCCTCCTCCAGACCCCTGGCTCCGCGGGCGGGATGACCGAGTGCGATGACAGCCAGCCTGCGTTGCCATAGCTGGCCGCCTGTTCACCGCCCGGCAGTCCCGGGTCGAGCAAGGTCACGCGCAGGCCCGCACGCAGCGCCTCGATGGCGCTGATCGCCCCGACGGCGCCGGCGCCAATGACAACGACGTGGCGGTTCATGCGCCATATGGTACTTGACTGAATACAGAACATGAATCAGCATCTGAATACAGGAGTTGGACAGACCCGTTCCACTGCTTGCGCGGAGATCACTGATGAATCGCAGAAACGCTCTCACTTCGACCGCCCTGGCGGGCGCTGCCGTATTGGCTACCACCGCTTCGTCGCAGGGACTCGCTCAGTCCGCCTCCGGCGTGGCGAGCGCTTCCGGATCAACGCTCGAGCGCGTGCGCAAGAGCGGCGTGCTGCGCATCGCCGCCATCGTGGGTCAGGCCCCGTACTTCAATAAGGATCTGCTCACGGGCAAGTGGACGGGCGCCTGCATGGACATGGCCAACGACATCGGCGCCAAACTCGGCGCCAAGGTGGAGGTTGTCGAGACGACGTGGGGCAACCAGATATTGGACTTGCAGGCCGACAAGATTGACTTGGCCTTTGCCGTCAATCCGACGCCCGAGCGTGCGCTGGTCATCGATTTCGCGTCTCCGATCCTGATGCACTCGTTCACTGCCGTGACGCGCAAGGGCTTTCCCAAGCCCGCGACTTGGGAGGATCTGAGCAAGCCGACCGTGCGCATCGCCGTGGATCTCGGCTCGACGCATGAGTTGATCGCCCGCCGCTACGCGCCCAAAGCCAACATCGTCGGCTTCAAGAACCGCGACGAGGCGGTGCTCGCCGTCGCGACGGGCCGCGCGGACTGCAATGTCGTGCTGGCCATTCTTGCGCTGCCGATGCTCAAGAAAAACCCGGCGCTGGGCGAGATCGCCATACCGCGCCCGATACTGACGCTGCCGAGCAATCTTGGCGTGCGCATCGATCCCGACAGGCGTTTTCGCGACTTCTTGAGCGTGTGGACCGACTACAACCGCTCGATCGGTCAGACGCGCGAGTGGCTGCTCAAAGGCCTCGCGGAGATCAATGTGACCGTGGCTGACATCCCCGCGGAAGTGCAGTTCTGAGCACCGGGCCAGCATGGCATACGTTTGGGACTTCAAGGCGCTCGAGCCTTACGCGGGTCTCATCGGGCGGGGCTTGCTGGTCACCATCGCCTTCACGCTCAGCACCGTGCTCGCGGGCCTGGTGCTTGGTCTTGCGGTCGCAGTGGTGCGCACCAACGCGCCGCGCTGGCTGCATGTGCCGGTGATCGGCTACGTTGAGTTGTTCCGCTGTACGCCGTTGCTCGTGCAACTGGTGTGGATGTACTACGCGCTGCCCGTGCTGGTCGGCGTTGAGATGTCGCCGGCGATGGCGTGCTTTCTTGCGCTGTCGCTCTACGCCGGCTCGTTCTACGCGGAAGTGTTCCGCGGCGGCATCGAGGCGGTGGACCGCGCTCAGTGGGAGGCGGGCATGGCCGTGGGTATGCGCCGCGGGCGGATCTTCCGTCGCATCGTGTTGCCGCAGGCGGTGCGCATGATGATTCCGGCCTTCATCAACCAGACCGTGCTGCAGCTGAAGAACACCTCGCTCGTATCCACCATCGCCGTAGGCGACCTGCTTTATCAGGGCTCGGTGATTACCGCCGCCCTGTATCGACCGCTGGAGGTCTACACCGTCATCGCGGTTCTGTACTTCGCCGTGCTGTATCCGCTCACCGTGGTCGCGCAGCGCGTCGAGCGGCGCCTCGGAGTCCACCGATGAACGCCGCTTGCCCGATGCTCCAGGCCACGCAGATCCACAAATCCTTCGGTGCGCAGCCGGTGCTCAAGGGCGTGTCCCTCTCGGTGAACAAGGGCGAGGTGGTCACGCTGATCGGTGCAAGCGGCTCGGGAAAATCGACCTTTCTGCGCTGCATGAACCTGCTGGAAATACCGCAGTCCGGTCGGCTGCAAGTCGGCGCGCATGGGTTCGATTTCAGCGCAAGCGGACGTGCACCGGGCGACGCTGCGCTGACCAGACTGCGCCGCGACATCGGCATGGTGTTTCAGCACTTCAACCTGTTCCCGCACATGACGGTGCTGCAGAACATCGTCGAAGCGCCGGTGCAGGTCAAGGGCATGGCGCAGGCCGAAGCGGCCGCGCTGGGCCGTGACCTGCTGGCGAAGGTCGGTTTGGCGGACAAGGCGGGAGCCTACCCGAGCCACTTGTCTGGCGGGCAGAAGCAGCGCGTGGCCATCGCCCGCGCGCTGGCCATGAGGCCGGACGTGATGCTGTTCGACGAGGTCACGTCCGCGCTCGACCCCGAGTTGGTCGACGAGGTGCTGTCCGTCATCAAGCAGTTGGCGGGCGAGGGCATGACGATGGTGCTGGTCACCCACGAGATGGCCTTTGCCGCCGAAGTGTCGGATCGCATCGGCTTCATGCTTGATGGCGTGATGACCGAGATCGGCGCGCCCGCCGAGATCATCCGCAATCCCCGCAACGAGCGCCTGAAGATCTTTCTTGAGCGCTTCCGGCGCAGCGCCGTGTGAGCTGCTCGAACCCCATGAACCCGGAGACCGCCCCGTGATGAAGATGAATGGCGCAGAAGCCGTCGTGCGCATGCTGCAACTCAATGGAGTGAAACACATTTTTGGCCTGTGCGGGGACACCAGCCTGCCGCTGTACGACGCGATGGCGCGCCTGGACCACGGCATCGACCACGTCCTCACGCGCGATGAGCGCAGCGCCGGCTACATGGCGGATGCCTATGCGCGCGTGACCGGCAAGGTGGGTGTCTGCGAGGGCCCAAGCGGGGGTGGCGCCACCTACCTGTTGCCCGGTCTGGTGGAAGCGAACGAGTCGTCGGTCGCGGTGCTGGGCATCACGTCCGATGTGTCAGTGGGGTCACGCGGCAAGTATCCGCTGACCGAACTCGACCAAGAGGCTCTGTACCGTCCTCTGACGAAGTGGAACGCGACCGTCGATCGTGCCGACCAGATTCCCGGCATCGTGCGCGCCGCGTTTCGCGCGATGACCACCGGCAAACCCGGCGCCGCGCACATCTGTCTGCCCCATGACGTGCAAACGCACGCGGTCGATTCTGCCGACGTCTGGGCGCAAGAGGGCCACGATCGCTTCCCCGCGATGCGCTCGGCGCCAGATCCGGCCGACGTCGAGCGGGCCGCGGAGAAACTCGTCGCCTCGCGCTCACCGGTCATCATTTGCGGCGGCGGCGTGGTGATCTCCGGCGCCAGCGCGGCGCTCGACACGCTGGCGACGCAACTCAACGCGCCGGTGTGCACGACGATCAGCGGCCAGGGCAGCCTGGCCGACACGCACCCGCTCAACGCCGGGGTGGTCGGTGCGAATGGCGGCGTCCTGGCCACGCGCGAGATCGTTGCCGCCGCAGACACCGTGCTCTTCATCGGCTGTCGTGCAGGCTCGACGACGACCGAACACTGGCGTTTCCCTTCGCGCGACGCAAGAATCCTGCACATTGACGCCGATCCGATGGTCATCTCGGCCAACTACCGCACCGACGTCGGCTTGGTCGGCGACGCGCTGCTCGCGTTGCACGCGGTGGGTGCGGCCGTCGAACGGCGCATCGCGCATCGGCCCGCGGAGCACGCCGATGGCCACGCCCTTGCTGCCGCCGCGCGCGAGGCCAAGCGTGCCGCGTTCGCGCCCTTGGCGGCGTCGCTGGACACGCCCATCAAGCCCGAGCGAGTCGTCGATGCGCTGAATCGCCTGCTGCCCGAGAACGCCATCGTGGTCGCCGACCCGGGAACGCCTTGTCCGTACTTGTCTGCCCACTTCAACGCGCATCGACCGGGTCGGCACTTCATCACCAACCGGGCCCACGGCGCGCTCGGCTTCGCACTGTCCGCGGGCATCGGCGCGTCCTTCGGGCGTCCCGACGCGGTGGTGGTTTCGGTGATGGGCGACGGCAGCTTCGGCTTCACCTGCGGCGAGATGGAGACCCTTGTGCGCTGCAAGATAGCGCTGAAGATGATCGTCTTCTCCAACTCGGTGTACGGCTGGATCAAGGCCAGCCAGAAGGCCAGCTACAACGGGCGCTACTTCGCCGTGGACTTCACCCGCACGGACCATGCGCGCGTCGCCGAGGCCTTCGGCGTCAAGGCCTGGCGTGTGGACGATCCATCGCGGCTGGACGCAGCGCTCAAGGCGGCGCTGTCGCACGACGGCCCGGCACTGATCGACGTGATCGCGCAGGAATTGCAGGACACGGCTGCTCCGGTGAGTCAGTGGATGGGTTGAGGCCGCTTCGTACGCTCTGTCTGAAGCCGACTCTGTCATGGTCGAGACATGGCTCGGTAGATCGCCGTGGATGCACTGGCCATAATCCGAGCGCCAGTGACTTGGCCCTTAGCCAGGGACCAGAACAGTGGTCTGACCCCATACCCGCCACACCGAAAGGAATACCATGAAGATCATCCCGCTTGCCGTTGCGTTCACACTGTGCCTCTCAGCCTTGCCTGCCATGGCAAAGTACGTAAAGGGCCACAGCAGAAAAAGTGGCACCCATGTGAGTTCGCACCATGCGACAAACCGCGATGGCACCACATCCAACAACTACAGCCACAAAGGCAACGTAAACCCGCACACTGGCCAAAAAGGGACAAGGAACAATTGAAGTTGGCCAGTTCCTCTGGGCACCCCGTCGGGCAGGCGCACGAAGCCGCTGCGATGGCCAGCGCGGTGCGCAGATCAACGCTCTTGGGTTTGCCCGGTGCTGCGGTTCACTTCAGCAAAGCCCGGCTGGTTCAGCCTGCCGATCCCAACTGCAGACGATCAACTCCACCGCCGCAGCGCCCCCTGCACCGCGGCATGGCAGCACAGGCGCCCGCATGGGTGAACCACACGGAGCACCCGATTCAGGAAGGCCCATCCTGGAGCCGCCGCCGGGTGGCGTAGCGCACGACGGTGACGCCCGCGCGCGCCTGCCTGGTGGACGGCATCACGAGCACGCAGTCGTCATGCGGTGTGGTCACGGGCGTGCCGGCGTCGTCGCCGATCACGCTGCCAGCCTTTGCAATCTGCTCCAGACCCGTGTACGGCGCGGCGAAACGGAAGGCATTGCTGCGCGCGACCACGCGGCCCGTGACTTCCAGCGCCCATTGGTGTGGCGCGTCCGCGAGCCGCCAGCCGGGTAGCTGCCGCGCCAGCGCCTGGGCGTCGAGCGCGCCGGACTGTTCGAGGAAGCGCAGGCACTGGTCCTGCGCCACGGCGCGGCTCGCGAGCGCACCGTGGAAGCCGCATTCGATGAGCAGCGAGCGGGTGTCTCCGGCCTGCTCATCCGCGAGGCCGAAGCGGCCATAGTCGCGCATGCGCACACCGTCCTGGTGGCCCGCGTCGATCACGACGTGCTCGGGTGAGCGCATGGCGCGCGCCAGTTGCAGGTTGCGCGCCTGGGTGCCCGTGAGCAGCAGCGGCGCCGAGGGTTCGTGCATGGAGTGGATGTCCAGCAGCCAGTCGGCGCGCGCCACGAAGGGGCGCAGGGCCGCGGCACGGCGGCGCTCGTTGCTGTCCGCTGCGTCGATGCGCGCGTCGATCCATTGCCGGTTCAGGTCTTCTTCGGCAAAGCGCGATGCGTCGTGGTCGGCGGGGTCGAAGCGGTCGAAGGCGTCGAGGTTGCACAGGGCCAGCGTCAGCCGGCCGCGTTCGGGGCGCAGGCCCGCTTCGAGCAGGCCCTTGAGGGCCCAGGCGCCGCACAGCTCGTTGCCGTGTACCAGCGCGCTGATCATCACGCAACGCCCGGGCCGGCCCGAATCGAACTGCCACACGCCCTCGGTGCCAGTGTTTCCCGCCCGCCAGGCGCCGATGTCCGGAACGGGCAGATCAAAGGCCGGGCCGGCGTTCATTCCTCGATCCTGGCGGATTCGACGATCTTGCGGTACTTGGCCAACTCGGCTGCGAGGAACTGGTCGGTGTCTGTTCCGGCGGCGGCGATGCTGGAGCCGTTGGCCTCCAGCTTTTTGCGAAATTCCGGGCTCTGCAGGCTGTCGCCGAGCGCCTTCTTGAGCTTGTCGAACACCGGCTTGGGCAGCTTCGCCGGGGCCATGAGCGCGAACCAGGTGCCGATGTCCACGGCCCTGTACTGCGGCGACTCGGCCAGCGCCGGGATATCGGGTGTGCTCGCCGAGCGTCTGGCCTCGGTCGTTCCCAGGGCGATCAGCTTGCCGCTGCGGATGTGCGGCAGGCTGCTGGAGAGCACGAACATGCCGTACTCCAGGTTGCGACCCACCAAGTCATGGACAAGCGGCGCCACGCCGCGGTAGGGAATATGCGTCATGAACAGCTGGCCCTGCTCCTTGACCAACTCGCCGGCCAAGTGCAACGAGGTGCCCACGCCCGAACTGCCGTAGCTGAACTTGCCCGGGTTCTGCGCGACCTTGCGCGTGAATTCGGCAAGGTTCCTCACGCCCGCCCCGGGCGACGCCACCAGCACCAGCGGCTGTGAGGCGATGAGGCCGATGGCGCTGAAATCCCCGATGCCGTATTTGGGCTTGCGGGTCACGAGCCCGTTGATCACCAACTCGTTGTTCCCGCCCACGAGCAGGGTGTAGCCGTCCGCTGCGGCGCTGGCCACCTTCTGCGCGCCGATGGTGCCGCCCGCGCCGCTCAGGTTCTCGACGAGCACGGGGACGCCCAGCTTGTTGCCCAACTCGGCCGCCACGGTGCGCGCGGTCAGATCGGCGCTACCGCCTGGCGGGTAGCCCACGACCAGGGTGACGGGCTTGGACGGATACGCGTCCTGCGCGGGCGCGGGCACGGCAATGAGGATCAGGCTGCACAGCAGGGCAACGCGGCGCAAGCGATGGTGGATTGGCATGGCGGCATCGTACAAGCTGGGGCGCAACGGGAATGGCCCCCATGTGACAGATGGGACAGGCGTGCTCTGCGCCGCCGGTGCAACTCATTACTGCGCCTCGTCCAGCACGCTCCGGGTGCGTCCAGCCTGCTTGCACGCTGCGATGGCAAAGTCCGTGCCCTCCGATGCGTAGAGGATGGCGCGCGACGAATTCACGATGATCGCCCCGCCGTCGCGCAACCCCGCGCGCACGGCGGCTGCGGCGTCGCCCCCCTGCGCGCCGACACCCGGGATCAGCAGCGGCAGCGTGGGCGCAATGTTGCGCACGCGCGCGATCTCCTGCGGGTAGGTGGCGCCCACCACCAGACCCAACTGGCCGTTGCGGTTCCAGGGGCCTTGCGCCAAGTGGGCAATGTGCTCGTACAGCCGGGGCTGTCCGTCGATGTCGGCCAAGCGCTGGTTTTGCAGATCGTCGCCTCCGGGGTTGGAGGTGCGGCACAGCAGGAACACGCCCTTGTCGGGGTACGCCAGATAGGGCGCGATCGAGTCGAAACCCATGAACGGGGAGAGGGTGACCGCATCCGCGTCGTAACGCTCGAAAGCCTCCCGGGCGTACTGCACCGCCGTGGAGCCAATGTCCCCCCGTTTGGCGTCCAGGATCACCGGTATGTGGGGCACGGTGCGGCGTATGTACTCTATCAGGCGTTCGAGTTGCCTTTCCGCACCGTACGCGGAAAAGCACGCGACCTGGAGCTTGAACGCGCACACGAAGTCGGCCGTGGCGTCAACGATCCTGGCGCAAAAGCCATAAATCTTGCGCGTGTTGCCACGCATCGCCACGGGAAACCGCCCGAGTTCGGGATCCAGCCCCACGCACAGCAGGGAATGGTTTCGCGCCGTGGCGCCACGCAACATGTCGGCGAAGTTCATGGGGCGTTATTTTAGTGTCCCGGGGTCCCCACGATTTGGGGCGTCCGTCTCACCGGGCGAGACGGACGTTTGACCCGTGCTTGCTACCAAGTCGATAGTACGCGCACGATTTTTTTCAACGGAACCTCTGCATGCAAGCCACCCGACTGGGGCGCGATTTCGCATTCGTCACGCCCATGCTGCGCAACTACTTCTTCGTCGTCGTTCCCGCGGCCTCGCCCTGGCGCACAACGGGCGACCTGCTGCGCGCCGCGCGCGACAAGCCCGCCGTGGTGAACTACGGATCGTGGTTCGTGGGCAGCCCCGGTCATCTGGGCGCGGCCATGCTCGAGGCCGCCAGCGGCACGCGCATGACCCATGTGCCGTACAAGGAAATGACGCAGCTCTACACCGGCGTGGGAAATGGCGAGGTGCACTGGGCCTTTGGCAGCGCGGCCAGCGCGGGCGCGATGCAGCGCGCCGGCCGCGTGCGCTACATCGCCGTGGCCGCGCCCGCACGGGTAGCCGGCTTCGCCGACGTGCCGACCGTCGCCGAGTCGGGCGGACCAGCGCAATTCGAGCTCTCGGCCTGGGTCGGCCTGCTCGCGCCCAAGGGAACGCCGCGCGCCGTCATCGACCGCATCCAGCAGGACGTGGCCGCCGTTGCTGCAGAGCGCGAACTGCAGGCGCGCTACGCCACCTTGTTCTACGAACCCTACAGCCTCACGCCCGAGCAGTTCGCCCGGCAGGTCGCGGCCGACGCGCAGCGCTTCGGCGAGCCGATTCGCCGGCTCGACATCCGCCTGGATTGATGGCCGCAGCGGCGAAGACAGGCCCCCTGCCCCGTCTTCGCGCATCCGTTCCCCCGCACCCCCCGCACTTCCCTGACACGGAGAGACCCCATGACCCTTGGCGCCACCCTCGCGCAACTGCACCTCTTTACGCCCGATCCCGCGCGCATGGCCGACTTCTACGCGCGCAACCACGGCATATTTGCGCAGCGCCATCGCGGCGGGCGCGCTCGAGCGCCTGGGACAGGTCGCGCAAGGCCGGCCCGACAGCGCCGCGCTGGACGAGATCCGCTTTCTGCCCGTGATCCCGAACCCGGACAAGATCGTCTGCATCGGCCACAACTACGAGGAACACCGCATCGAGACCCGGCGCGACAAACATGGCTGTTCTCACTCGTCGAACAAATCCGAATGCCGCCCGGTGCGCTCGAACCGCACAAGCTCCCCGGTAATCTTGTAGATGAGCAGCCAATCAGGCTCGACGTGCGCATCCCGGAAACCACGCCAACTGCCTTTCAGCGGGTGGTCGAGGTAGGACGCTGGCAGCGGCTTGCCCTCGATGAGCAAGTCCAACAAGGTCTTGAGTTTGCCCATGTCCTTGCCGCGTTTCTGCGCCTGCTTCACATCGCGTTTGAACTGACCGGAATAGCCGGGCTGGCGCATCAGATGCCAAGCTTCTCAAACAGGTCATGCGCGTCCTTGGCGTGGTGCACGTCCTCGCCCCGCTCACTCTTTGCCAGCGTTTCCGCTGTCAGCGCGTTGGGAACGCGCATCTCGAACGGAAGCACCTTTTCCTTGGCAATCTTGGTCAGTGCGATACGCACCACGTCGGACACGGTAAGGCCCATGCCAGCCAGTACGGCGGCAGCTTCGTTTTTCAGCGTCTCATCGATCCGCGCCCGGACAAATGCTGTGGCAGCCATGGCCAGCCTCCTATTACATTGGGCTTTGATTGTGGCTCAATAGAGCTACGGACGCTAGCAGCTCATGCGCGGATCTCGCCCCTGCCGGGCATGCCTTGCCCGCGCTGCACCCTCAGAGGAACGATTGCGACAAGGCAAGCGCCAGCGTATGCGCGAGGATGGCCGCTTCGAACCCGTAGCGCGCGTAGAGCGCGCCCATGACCAAGCCAAACACGGTGTTCCCGAGCAGCAGGAAGGCCAGCACCGGCGGGGTCAACACGCCCGGCATGTCCTGCACTGTGGACAAGCACGTCAGCGCAGCCGAGCACAGGGCGCTGAGCACCACCGCCGTGCTCAGCAGCCCCCTGCCGGGCGCGCCTTGCCCGCGCTGCAGCAGGCGCCAGACCAGCCACAGCAGCAGCGTCATCACGGTCCAGCGCATGAACAGTTCGTCCGTGATGCCAACGAGCAGTTGGGCGGGTATGAAGGCTGCGGCGTGCTCGGGGGCGGACGGCGGCGGCCTCAGGACCTCCGGTGTGTTGCGCGCGAGCACCCACAGCCACGCCGCGCCAGCCAACCCGCCGCAGAGGCCGGGCGTCAACTGCGGCCTCAGCGCCGGCCACACGGGCCGGCGCCCGATCCACGCCGACAACGCGGGCGCGGCAAGGCCCACGCGCGGCGCCAGCGCCACGCCCACGGCCACCGCGAGTGCGAGCAGCACCGCATACGCCAAGCCGGCGTACAGCAGATTGCTCACCAGCAAAACGAACAGCGCCTCCTCAAAGCTCGTCCACCGGAGCAGCAGCGCCCACAATATCGGGGCAAACATGCAGGCCATGCCCAGCAGCCAGAGGATTGCGCCCAGCCGCCACTGCATGGCGCGTGGCGTGGGCGTTGGACGCTTGTCGTCAGAGTTCATGTCGGGTCTTCCCACGCACGCTTCAGGCGCGCATCAGCGCTTCGATCTCGTCCGCCTGCACCGGTACGCCCCGCGTGATCAGTTCGCAGCCGGACGCGCTGACGATGGCGTCGTCCTCAATGCGGATGCCGATTCCGTGAAACTGCGCGGGAACGCCCTCGGCAGGCCGCACGTAGAGGCCGGGCTCGATGGTCAGCACCATGCCCGGGCGCAGCACGCGGCTGGGCCGTTGGGTGATGCGCTCGCCCGAGAGCGGGTCCTTGCGCTCGCCCGCCTGCCCGACTTCGCCGGGCTCGACATAGCTGCCGCAGTCGTGCACGTCCATGCCCAGCCAGTGGCCCGTGCGGTGCATGTAGAACGGGAAGTAGGCGCGGCTGGCGATCGCGTCGTCGCGCGTTCCCACCTTGTTCTTGTCGAGCAGGCCCAGGTCGATCAGGCCCTGCGTGAGCACGGCCACGGTGGCGTCGTGCAGGTCGTCGAAGCGCGCGCCGGCCCGGGCAGTGGCCACGGCTGCGTCCTGGCTGGCCAGCACCAGTTCGTACAGCGCGCGTTGCGCGCCGCTGAAGCGGCCATTCGCGGGGAAGGTGCGCGTGATGTCGCTGGCGTAGCCGTCGAGTTCGCAGCCCGCGTCGATGAGCACCAACTCGCCGTCGCGCACCGGGGCCGCGCCGGCCCGGTAGTGCAGCACGCAGGCGTTGGCCCCCGCAGCGACGATGCAGTTGTACGCCGGGCATTGCGCGCCGGCGTCCCGGAAGGCGTGCAGCAACTCGGCTTCCAGGTGGTACTCGCGCAGGTCCTGGCCCGCGCGCAGCATGCGCGCCGCGCGCTGCATGGCGCGGATATGGGCCTGCGCGCTGATCTGGCTGGCGCGGCGCAGGATGGCCTGCTCGTGCGCGTCCTTGAAGAGCCGCATCTCGTCGAGCAGAGCGCACAGGTCGTTCTGCGCGCTGGGGCATAGCGCGCCGTAGCGCAGCCGCGCGCGCACCGCGCCGAGCC
>NZ_AFAL01000358.1 GCF_000193225.1 Verminephrobacter aporrectodeae subsp. tuberculatae At4
CGTTTGCGCGAGCGCCTGCACGGGGTCGGAGAAATGCTGTTCCAGCAGCGGCGCCAAGGGCCGGGGCTGCTCCGCGAGCCACTGCATCAGCTGCGCGACGGCTTGGCTGGCGGCAGGTTGCGCCCAGTAGTAGCGCACGCGGTCCGCGTAGCTGAAGTGGCGCAGCAGTCGCAGCGTCTGCGCGTCGCCGCCGTAGTGCCGGCGCCAGTGCTGCGGGTCGGCCAGCATCAGCTGCTCCATCACCTGCGCCAGCGCT
The DNA here is from genome assembly GCF_000193225.1 of Verminephrobacter aporrectodeae subsp. tuberculatae At4. Lineage (GTDB taxonomy): Bacteria > Pseudomonadota > Gammaproteobacteria > Burkholderiales > Burkholderiaceae_C > Acidovorax > Acidovorax aporrectodeae. The sequence continues at coordinate 257 of NZ_AFAL01000358.1, forward strand.
GCCCGCGGGCCTGGGGGCGCGAGCCAGGCGGCGAGCGCGTCCAGGGCGTAGACCGCTTGCCGATAGGCAAAGGTCAGCGCCGGCCCCACTTTGAGCACGGTGAAATGGCGCCGGGCCAGCGCGGCAAACACGGGCGGTTTCTGGTAGTCGGTGGAATGGGCTTCAAACGCCAGCTGCGGGTGCGGCGCGAGCACCGGCGAGAGCAGGTCGGGCGCTTGCAGGTCGAAGTGCTGCACGTGGTCGGGACCGAACTCCAGCCCGGGCTGCACCACCAGGCCGGCCACGCGCGCCCAGGCCGGCTCCAGGCCCTGCTGCGCAAATGCCTGCTGGTGCGCGGCCAGGGTCTCGCGGGCACTGTGCGCCGAGGTCGCGAGCGCGTGCACGGGGCCGTCCTCGGCGCGCGCGCCACCGGGCGGCGGCACTTCGGTGCCGATCACATAGCTCAGGCTCTGCGGGTCCGGCGCTGCCTGCTCGCACACCTGCGCCAGCTGCGCGGCGCGCTCGGCGCTGAGCGCGTCGCCCACCTGCGCGGCCTCACCGGCGCAGCCCTCGGAGCAGTCCAGGTGAATTTTTCCAAAGCCCGCCTGCACGTAGGACGCGACCAGGGCCTGCGCGTGCGCCATGGCGCGCGCTGCGTCTTGGTCACGCCAGACCTGCGGACCCAGGTGGTCGCCGCCAAACAGCACCAGGCTGCGGTCCACGCCGTGGGCCTGGCAAATGCGATGCACGTGGGCGATGAAGTCCGCCGCCTGCATTCCGGTGTAGCCGCCAAACTGGTTGACTTGGTTGCTCGTGGCCTCGACCAACAGGGGGCGTTGCCGGGCCTGGGCGCATAGCAGGGACGCCAACAGCACCTGGGGATGGGCCGAACACACCGACGGCGTGCTCGCCAGGCTGGCACGGTCGGCGCGGTTGCGTTGGTTCAGATCACGCAGGTATTGCATGGCGGTTTTCCTGAAGTCGCTGCGCCAAAATGGCCGCGCCGCGCACGCCGCTGCTGTCGCCAAACTGCGCGCTCGCAAAGCGCGGTGCGCGCAGACCCGGGAGCTGGTGCGCGGGAAAGGCCTGGGCCACCTGCTCGGGCAGGCCGGGAATGCGCGAGAGCCCGCCACCGAACACCACGCAGTCCGGGTCGATGGCCAATTGCATGGTGTGCAGCAGCTCGCACAGCAGCCACAGCCATACGCGGTACACGGTTTGCAGCTGCGCGTCGCCGCGGGCGTGCCCCTGCGCGATGTCTTGCGCGCCCAAGGCCCGGCCCGTCAGGTGCTGGCACAGCCGCGCCATGCCCGGGCCGGACACATAGGTTTCGTAGCAGCCGGTGCGCCCGCAACCGCAGCGCAGCACGGGCAGGCGCCACTGCTCGGTGCAGTGCACGGGCAGGGCCACGTGGCCCACCTCGCCGCTGATTCCGAGGTGGTGCAGCATCAGCTCGCCCTGGCGGCACAGGCCCCCACCGACGCCGGTGCCGAGGATCAGACCGAACACCAGCGCCTGCCCTGCGCCGGCGCCACCCTGCGCCTCGGACAGGGCAAAGCATTTGCAGTCGTTCTCCACGGCGATCGGGCGCCCCAGGCGGGCGCTCAGATCGGCCTGCAGCGGCTGGCCCATGGCGGACAAATTGGCGGTCGTCGAGAGACCGGTCTGGCGGTCGATCAGCCCCGGAATGCCCATGCCGATGGGCAGGTGCGCGTCGCCCGCGCAGCCTTGCAGCCACAGGCATTGCTGCTCGATCGCGTCGAGCAGCCCGGCGTACGCGCCCTGCGGCGTGGCCACGCGCTGGCGCTGCACGGGTTGCAGCTGCGCGTCGTACAAGCAGGCCTCGATCTTCGTGCCCCCCAAATCAATGGCGCCCCACATCGTGCGTGCTCCCGGGGTCAGTCCGCCGGCACGGGGTACAGCGTCACGCCGCTGACCACCCGGGTCAGGTTGCCGCTGGCAAACGGGTTGTCCACGTTCAGCCCCATCGCGTGGGACCAGTGCATGGCCATGTACTGCGCGAACAGCGCGTACAACACCAGGCTCCAGCCGGCATGCTCTGCCGCCGGCAGCACCACGTCGCACTGCGCTGCGGCCGGGCCGATGGTGCACACCGCAGCCGCGCCAAACTGGCGGCGAATCTCCTGCGCCACGTCCAGGTCGTAGCGCCGGGTGTGCGGGTCCGCCGAGACCAGCACGTGCACCCGGGTGTGGGCGTTCACGAAGGCTTTCGGGCCGTGGCGAAAGCCCAGCGTGGAGTCCCACTGCGTCGCCACCGCGCCGGCGCTGAGCTCGAGCACCTTCAGCGCCGATTCGCGGGCAATGCCGAGCAAGGGGCCGCTGCCCAGGAACACGGCGCGCTCGGGGCGGCCCTGGTCGGGCCGGTCGGCCCAGGCCGGCAGGGCTTGCAAGACGTTCGCTGCCGCGTCGGCCAGCCCGGGCAGCAGCTGCGCCAGGGGCTGCGGCGGCGCGGTGTCGAAGCAGGCCAAGGCGCTCAGGAGCATGGTGGTGAAGCTGGAGGTCATCGCAAAGCCGGCGTCGTCGGTCTGCGCGGGCAGGACCAGCGTGCGCAATCCGCCCGGCCCGGGCACGGCGCGCAGCGCCAGGGCGCCGGCTGCGTTGCAGGTGATGTGCAAGCGGTCGGCGTCGGGGGCCAATGCGTCCAGCGCGTCCAACGTGCCCAGGCTCTCGGAGCTGTTGCCGCTGCGCCCGAACGACACCACCAGGAGGGGGCCGGGCAGGTCGGCGGGCAGAAAATGCCGGGGCTGCGCCACCAGGTCGGTCGTCGCCAGCGCACGGTAGCGCGCGGTCGCGGCCCCCGCGCGGCCGCACGGTGTGGCGCTGCGCGCGTTCAGATGGCTGGCCAGGGCCTCGCCGATGAAGGCCGAACTGCCAGCACCGCAGAACCACACGGCCGCGTGCCGTGCCTGCTGCAACCAGGCCTGCAGCGCGGACAGCTGCTGCGCCAGCCGGGGTTCCCAGGCGCGCCAGACCGCGGGCTGCGCATGGATTTCACGCCAGGTGTGCCACTGCCGTAGCGCGGTGTGCGCATCTGCGGCGCAGCTGCCGTCAGGGGTGGGGGGGGTAGGGGTCATGGATTCAGGCGGGGGTTGATGCAGGGTCGGCGCGAATCACCCGGGTTCCGCGCGCGCTCAATGCGTTGGCAATGTCCAGCGGCAAGCCGGTATCGGTGACGATGGTGTGGATGCGGTCGAGCACGCAAATGCGGTGCAGCGCGGGCGAGGTGAATTTGCTCGAATCGGCCAGCACCACCACGCGCGTGCAGGCGCCCATCATCGCAGCGCCCTGGTGCGCCTCGGCCTCGTTGAAGGTGCTCAGCCCGGCGTCGGGGTCGATGCTGTCCGCGCCAAAGTAGCCCGTGTCAAAGCGCATGTTCTGCAACGTGGTTTCCACCATGCGCCCGCTCAGGGATTTGGACTCGACGCGCAAGGTCCCTGCGGGCAGCATCAGGGTGTGCTGCGTGGCCCCCCAGAGCGCTTCGACGACGTTCAAGCCGGTGGTCAAAATGGTGCGCCCGGCGACCTCGCGCAGCTGGCGCGCAAAGATCGCGGTGGTCGATCCCGAGTCCAGGATGATGGACCGGTCCTGCTCCAGCAACGGCAGCGCCGCCTTGCCGATGGCGTGCTTCAAATCGCGGTTGACCACGGCTTTGTCGGCCAAGTTGGGCTCTACGAAGAGGGGGCCCTCCGCGGGGGCCTTGGCCCGGTTGACCAGCGACATGGCCAAGGCAATGCGGAATTCAGGGATTCCCTTGTAGCCAAAGTGGCGGCTGTAGCGCAGCACCGTGGGCTCGCTGACCTGGGCTGCGGCGGCTATTTCCTGGATCGACTTGTGCATGAAGTCCGCGGGCGCTTGCAGCAGGTAGCGGCTGATGCGCTTGAACGCGGTGCTGATGTTGCCCTGCTCGGCGCTGATGGTCTCCATCAGGGAGCGGGTCGGGGTTAGCGGCGTCATGCGGGTTTCTCGAGCGGGGCCAGGTTGCGCCCCTGCGCGTCGAACAAGATCACGCGCTCGGCCACGAGCGAAACGCCCACCTGCTGCCCCAGCTTGAACCGGGCTTGGCCTGGCAGGCGCAGCGTCATGCGCTGGCCATCGACCAAGTGCCCATGCACCATGGTGTCGCTGCCCAGTTGCTCGACGACTTCGATCCGCAGGTCCAGCGCCTGCGCGTCGCAGCTGAGCCGGCAGTCCTCCGGGCGCACCCCCACTTCCAGTGCCTGCGCTGCGCCGGGGTTGACGCGCGCGTCCAGGTCCAGGCAAGAGTCCCCGGCGAACAGCAAGCGGCTGCGCCCGGCGGTGCAGTCGCTGGTTTGCACGCGGATGAAATTCATCGTCGGCTGGCCCAGGAATCCTGCGACGAAGCGGGTCGCGGGCCGGTTGAACAGTTCCAGCGGCGTTCCGACCTGCTCGACCACGCCGGCCTGCATCACGACCATGCGCGTGGCCAGGGTCATGGCCTCGACCTGGTCGTGGGTCACGTAGATCATGGTGTTGCCCAGCTCCTGGTGCAGCTTGGCCAGTTCCACGCGCATTTCGGCGCGCAGCGCCGCGTCCAGGTTCGACAGGGGTTCGTCAAACAAGAAGATGCGTGGCTTGCGCGCCAGCGCCCGGCCAATCGCCACCCGCTGGCGCTGTCCGCCCGAAAGGGCCTTGGGCTTGCGTTCGAGCAATGCGTCCAGGTGCAGGAGGGCGGCGACTTCGCGCACCCGGGCGGCAATCGCCTCCTTGCGTTCCCCGGCAATCTTCAAACCGAAGCCGATGTTTTGCGCCACCGTCATATGCGGGTACAGCGCGTAGGACTGAAACACCATGGCCACGCCCCGCTCGACCGGGGCGGCGTGGGTCAGGTCCTCGCCGTCCACCAGCAGCCGGCCGCCGCTCACCGGCTCCAGCCCTGCGATGCAGCGCAGCAGCGTGGACTTGCCGCAGCCCGATGGCCCCACCAGGACGATGAACTCGCCCTCGTGCACTTGCAGATTGCAGGACTTGATGATGTCCACGCTGCCATACGCCTTGTGGATGTTTTGCAGTTCAACGCTGGCCATGAAGGGAGTGCTCCGCGTTTGCATCGGTTGCAGGCTGCGCGCCCTGGCCCTGGCCCTGGCCCTGCATGCGAAAGTCCAAGTGCGCGGGCAGCGGGTGGCGCGCTTGCCACTGCTGCCAGGCGGCCTCGCTCCAGCGCTCGGCCAACTCGGCCTTGCACAGGCCTTGCTGCAAGCGGGTCCAGAGCGTGTCGAGCAGGCTCTCGCCCTCGCGCACGGTGGCAAAGGGGCGCTCGAGCCAGTGCGCGAGCAGCGGCCAGTCCTGCGTCTCGGCCGCCAGCCGGGCCTGCGCGAGACGGACGCGATCGAGCGCCTGCACGGCGGACGTCAGGCCGCCGAGAAACGCATGGGCCGCGCGCACGCGGCCCGTGTCGAGCATGTCGTTGGCGATCTCCACCGCCAGGACCAGGGGGACCCCGGGCGAGTGCCAGGCCGCGTCGTAGGCGATCTCCCGCGCACCCACGTTGGTTTCCACCAGGGCCCTTTGGCGATACCCCAGCCAGGTCGGCCGCAGGTTCAACGAACGCTGGTAGCCCTTGCGCGCCTGCGCGAGATCGCCCCGGTCGTGGGCCGCCATTCCCAGGGCCAGCGCGTGCAACCAAGTATCGCCATGCCGATCCGCGCTGCGCTCCAGCGCGGCGCACCAGCGGGGCGACGTGACCCAGGTCTGCGGCATGCGCTCCAGGCTGGCGGCGCTGAAGCGGCCGCTGCGCAGCAGTTCATCCCACGGGTCCGGGTCTTGCTGGCCTTGCGGACCTTGCTGGTCCTGCAAGGGACAAGCAAAGTCCAGCCCCGGCGCCAGCGCCTGCCCGGTCAGCTGCTCGTGGCGCATGCCCCAGGCCGACCCCGCGTGCAGGCGCTCGGTCACTGCCTGCGCCGACACGCCGCGCAGGAAGGCATCGACCTCGGCGAGGTCCGTCGCGTCCACGCGCGCCTGGACCGCCTGGGCGACGGCGCGGGTCGCCGTTTGGTAGTCGCTGTGGTGCGCCAGTTCGGGCGCCACCTGCACACCGGCGTAGGCCTCGGTCCAGTGCAGCTCGCCGTGCGCGGGCAGCGCGAAGCGCTGGTTTTGCGTGGGCGTGATGCCGCTTTGAATCTCGACGTAATGCCCGCGGCCGGGCTGGGACAGGAAGTCCATCCAGTGCTGGCCGCCCCGGCCCGTGCCAAAGTAAAAAAACTTGCGCCCCTGCATCTGCGCACTGGCCACGTGCGCCAGGCCCCTGCCCTGCGCGTCCAACGCCGCGATCCACAGCGGTTGCGGCGTTTCGGTGCGGAAAAACACCGAGCAGGCGTCGGTCCAATTCCCGGGGTAGGAGCCGTCGAACCGCGCGGGGTCCGGAAAGTCGAAGCGCTCGAGCTGGTTGCCCGGCAGCACGTGCTCGATCGCGTAATCGGCCGGGCTCAGAACGCGCATCCCCGGGCTCGCGGGAACGGCCATGTTCGTCCACCAGTAGGCCTGCTTCTCCCAGGCGTCGGCGTTCACGATGCGGCCGTGGACGAACAAACGGTCCTGGCCCTCGGGCAGAAACAGGTCGATCTGCCAGGTGGCCTCGACGATGCGGTCGAATTCATACAAGCGCAGCACCGGGCCCCGCGCGCTGTGCACCACGCCGGCAAACACGGCGCAGCAGCTCACCGGCGTGTGGCCGGGTATCAGCCCATTCCACTCGACCCCGCCGGAGAACCAGGCGTTGAGCGAACCCAGGTTCGCGGGCTGGAACACCGGGTTGGCAAACAGCAGTTCCCGGTCCGCGGCCTGATCGCGCAAACTGAGCAGGCGCCCGCCCAGATGCGGGGCGAGCAGCGCCGTCAGGCGGCCATTGCTGAACTCCAGCACCGGCATCTCGCCCGGCGCTTGCGCGCGGTCGTATTCGCCCAGCACCTGGTACGGCAAGATCGAGTCCGCCCCCCAGGCGAAGCCCCGGGCGGACTCCTGCGCGTTCAGCCCCCGGTTCGGCGGGGTCGGCTTGCTGCGTATCGGCTGCTGGTGCGCAAAATACGGCAAGGGGTCGGGCGCCCCCAGGTGGGACATGGGCATGGCCCGGGTCGTCCAACGCACCGTGGTGGTGGCGGTTGCGCTCGTCATTTCACTCCTCCCATGGTGATGCCGCTGATCATGCGTTCGGACATGAGCACGAACAGGATGATGGTCGGAACCATCACGATGGTGATGCCGGCGAACAGGCCCGGCCAGTCGCCGCCCGAGTACTGCATCGAAGAAATCAGCGCGTAAATGCCCAGCGACAGCGTGCGGTTCCCGGGGCTGTTGATGAGCACCAGCGAGAGCTGGTATTCGTTCCACAGGCCGACGAAATTCAATATGGCAACGGTGGCGATGCCGGGCATGGCCAGGGGCATCATCACGTGCCAGAAGGTTTGAAAATCCGAGCAGCCGTCAATGGTTGCGGCCGACTCGATCTCGCGCGGCAGCGAGGCAAAAAACCCCGTGAGCACATAGATCGTGAACGGCACGGACAGGGCCACGTACACCAGCGACAGACCCGACAAGCTGTCGCCCAGGCGCAGCGCCGTGATGATCACCACCAAGGGCACGAACAACAGCGGAATGGGCACGCCCATGCCAAGAATGAAGAAGTTGGTCAAGGCCTCGCGCCCCCGAAAGCGCGCACGCGCCAGCACGTACGCGGCCGGCACGCAGACCACCAAGAGCATCAGCACCGAGACGGACACCACCCACAGGCTGTTCAGAAAATAGTCACCAAAATGGCTGCTGACCCAGGTTTTCACATAGTTGCCCCATGCCGGGTCGCGCGGCAGGCTCCAGGGTTGGCCAAACAGGTCGCGTGTTTTCTTCAGCGACGCCAAACAGATCCAGACCACGAAGAACACGGTCGCCAGGGACCAGGCACCCACCACGGCGTAGGCCAGGGCACGGCCCAGGCCGCGCTTGAGCTTGCGCTGCGCCATGCTCAAAACTCCAGCGGTTCGCGTTGCAGGCCGGCGCGCAGCACCAGCACCGCGCCAATGGTCACGGCCAACATGGCCACGCCGATCGCGGTGGCGTAGCCCAGCGCGTAGACCGGTTCGCGCTGACCAAAACCCATGATGTAGAGGTAGATCGCGGGCGTGTACAGGTCCTGCGAAATATTCGGTCCACCAAAGGCGTAAGGGAACTCCATGATCTTGATCGCCTGTATGCACCACAGCACCATGGTGATCACGATCACGTCCCAGATCATGGGCACGGTGACGTATCTGAAAATCTGCCACTGGTTTGCGCCTTCGAGGCGCGCCGCCTCGAACAGGTCGGCGGGCACCTTGTCTGCGCCCGCCAAAATCAGGATCGTGAAAAAGCCGCTGCAAACCCACACCAGCCCCACCAGCATGGCCCAAAACACATTTTCCGGCGCGGTCCAGGAGACGCTGGCCCAGCGCTCCAGGCCCAGGCCTTTGAGCACGTTCGTCAGCAAGCCATAGCGCGGCATGAAGACGAACGACCAGAAGGTGGTGATGGCGGTGACCGCAATCACGTTCGGCATGAAAATCAGCGCGCGAAACAGCTTCTTGCCCCACAGGCCGGAGCTCAGCAGCATGGTGAATACAAAGGCCAGGCCGAATACGCAGGCGCCGCCGACCACGAGGATCAACAGCATATTCGTCAGCGACAGCCAAAACACCCTGTCGTTCCACAGCGCGACGTAGTTGGCCAGGCCCACCCACTGCATGCTGTCGGAAAACCCCGAGGTCTTGAACAGGCTGATGTAGAAAGCCTGCCCTGCGGGAAACACCAGCAAGCCGAGATACAGCAGCAGGGCCGGTGCCAGAAACGCCGTCACCATGCGCGCTCTGATCACGAAGCCCCCTCGAATGCCAAGCCGCAGCGGACTCTGGCGTGTTTCACTTTTTCCCGGCCCAAAACTCCCTGGTTTTGGTCGCCAAGGTATTCACCAGCTGCTGCGGCGTGCCTTCGCCGAGGAACATTTTGTTGAACTCCGGTGCCAGCACCGTGGCCGTGAAATCGGGGTAGAGCATCTTCAAGCCGCCCCCGAAATTCGACAGGGCCGTCGCTTCGCGGGCTGATTTTTCCGCGTCGGCCAAGGCCGCGGGCCAAGCCACCGCCCGGCGCGTAGCCCCCACCTGGCCCTCGGTGACCAGGATTTTCTGGGCCTGTTCACTGACGACGAACTTGATGAAGTCCACGGCCTCCCGGGGATTGGGCGCCGTCTTGAGCACCATCATCGAGAGCAAGGCCACTTGCAAGTCGGTTTGCTGGCCCTTGCCGTTTTTCACGGCGGGGAAGTTGAACGCGCCCCATGGGAAATCCTTGCCCGCGCTCTCGCTCAACTCCGTAGGCAACCAGGAGCCCACGAGCGCGCCCATGCTGTCGCCCAGGGCAATGGTTTGCTGGCCCGCAGGGTACTGAAAACCCCGCGCGTCCTTCGGAATACACCCCCTGTCCCACAGCGCACGCGCCATTTGGACGGCTTGCAAAACGCCAGGCTGCGTCCAGCCATTGCCGGTTTTGTCTTCAAACAGCCGGACCATGCTGTTCGCGCCATAAATACGCTCCAACAGGTGCGAGAAATACAGCATGTTGTAGTCCGACACATTGCCCTCGATCACCAAGGCACTCTTGCCGACCTTCTGCACGGCGGAGCACAGGCCGAGCAACTCATCCCAGGTCTTGGGCACGCTGGCCCCGGCCTTTTGCATGAGCTCGCGGTTGTACCAAAAGTTGACGGTGTTGTAGACGTAGGGCACGGAGTAGACCCTGCCGTTGCGCGCGTAAATGTCCAGCGCGCCGGGCAGCAGGCTGTCTTTGAACGCCGGGTCCATGTCCTGGGTAATCTCCAGCCCGGCGCCTGCGGCCTGCAGGCCGCCAAAGAGCTGGTCGCCGTCCTGGTCCATGAAGTCCACCTTGGCGCCCGCCTGCAATGCGCTGCGCAGCTTGGTCTGGTTCTGCCGACCGTTCCACACGACTTTGAACGTCACGTCGGGGTGCGCCCGGGTATAGGCCGCCATGACCGAGCGCAGGGCCTTGGCCTGGGGTTCCGGCTCATTCCACATCGACCAAAAGCTCAGTTCCTTGGCCGACAACCCCATGGCGGCAGCGCCCAGCAGCGTGGAAAGCAGCAGTTTTCTCGTCAGCGACCACCGCAGTGGCGTCCTTTTCGTCATGGATATCTCCTGAGGGGCATGGGGAAGACCCGCTTGCACGGGGTGGGCGGTGCTTGCCGGTTCGATCGATAAGTTGCGTAATTTTATGGATATTTTTCGGTGTGATCCCAGGGGAAACCCTTGGATCATGTTCTTTTTACAAAATCCATGAAATCCATGAGGGGCACGTGGCCAAGGAAGATCAGAGCCATGCTTTCACCAGGCCATAAACTGCGGCACCCGACAGAGCTGGCAAGGCCACGCCAGAAAATACACGCTGGCTCCCCCACGTCGTGAGCAGCCCGGTGAAAACGGCTGCGAGTTGCTGGGTACCTGCTTGAACGATCATCGGCCAAAGCATTACCACCATCAACGACGCGACCGCAGCAGACCCGCTTGCCCGTGAGAGCCGACTTAGAAGTTCCGCATGGCGCGTTTCACTGCGCTGCTGCCACAACATGGGGAGCAGCCTCATCCCAAATGTTCCAGCCCCACAGACCAGGATCGTCAAGATCCTTGCATCGAATTCGATCATTTGCCCCTCCGCGACCAACACCCTGCGATGGCCCCTGCTGCGATTCCCAGGGGGATCGCAGCAGCCGCTGGTATGCACAGAAGCAGGCCCGCTGTTGCGAGCGCCCCCACAATGGTTGGTGAGCACAGGACGCGTCCTTTCATGCTCAGGAGCAATGCAAAGAAAAATGCCGGCAGCACAAATGACAAGCCATCGCCCAGCGCAGGAAAGCGCACGAGAACTTCTGCGCCAATCGTGGCGCCCAGAATCGTTCCTGCAACCCAGGACAGGTAGGCCCCCAGTTGCAGGCCAACGTACCAATGCTCCCGGTCGTCAGCCGCGATTCCCTCCATTCGTGAAACAACGGTCGCGAACACCTCATCCGTCATGCCGAAGGCAAGAAGAACCGGCGAAACGGACCGTTTGCCGGTTCCCAGAAGATCGGCAATCGGGCGCCCATACAACAAATGCCGGGCGTTCATCAGTAGCACAGTCGGCGCGACCGTCAGGACCGTGCCCCCCGCCGCAAGCAAGCTGACCAAGACGAACTGCGACCCGCCGGCGAACACAATGCCCGATATCAGCATTGCCAGTCCGGGGGTCAGGCCCGCTTGAACTGCGGCGACGCCGAAGGCGAAGGCAATGGGCAGGTAGCCTGCGACGATTGGCAGGCTGTCCCACAATCCGCTTTTGACGCCTTTCATGATGGGAATGCGGGCTTGCGGAACGCCAATACATGGGTGCCGCCTGCCCAGTCACTCGCGCCGATGGTCGCAAGGACGCGGCGATGGCCTACCCGTTCGGATCCCGCAAAAGCCAACAATTCTGACCCTCGTCAACCCAGCTCGTGCCGCTCGCAGAAATGAAAACAGGGCCCTCGGAGGGGCCCTGTTTTCAACGACTTGCAGACGTCCGTGGATGTCTGCAGATCAACTATTGGAGCGGGAAAAGAGTCTCGAACTCTCGACCTCAACCTTGGCAAGGTTGCGCTCTACCAACTGAGCTATTCCCGCATGTTGCCGCTTGGCCTGGACGGTGCCGGCTGCGACAGGCGCGAATTGTAGCGCCTTTCTTCGGGCCCGCGCAAGAAGTGGCTTCAATGTTTCAAACCATCGGTCGCAACCGACGCGCTGACGGGCTTGTCTGCTGCAGCGGCGGCAACCACCACGGCCACTTCCTCGTCGATCAGCGGCATGGGCTTGCTGGCCAGGGCCACTTCCAGGGCCTTGTCGATCCAGCGCACGGGGACGATCTCCAGGCCGCTCTTGACGTTGTCCGGAATCTCCTGCAGGTCTTTGACGTTCTCCTCGGGGATCAGCACGGTCCGGATGCCGCCGCGCAGTGCGGCCAGCAGCTTCTCCTTCAGGCCGCCAATGGCCGTGACCTCGCCGCGCAGCGTGATTTCACCGGTCATGGCCACGTTGCCGCGCACGGGGATTCCCGTGAGGGCCGAGACGAACGCGGTGATCATTGCCACGCCCGCGCTCGGGCCGTCCTTGGGCGTGGCACCGTCGGGCACGTGGATGTGGATGTCGCGCTTCTCGAATGCCTCGTCCTTGATGCCGAGCATGCGCGCGCGGCTGCGCACCACGGTGCGCGCGGCTTCCACGGATTCCTTCATCACGTCGCCCAGAGAGCCGGTGCGCGTGATCACGCCCTTGCCGGGCATGGTGGCGGCTTCGATGGTCAGCAGATCGCCGCCCACTTCGGTCCAGGCCAGGCCCACCACCTGCCCGATCTGGTTCTGCAGTTCGGCCCGGCCGTAGGAGTACTTGCGCACGCCCAGGAACTCGGGAAGCTTGTCCTCCGTCACCACCACCTGCGGCTCGAACTGCTTGAGTTGCAGGCCCTTGACCACCTTGCGGCAGATCTTGGACAGCTCGCGCTCGAGCGAGCGCACGCCGGCCTCGCGGGTGTAGTAGCGCACCATGTCGCGCACGCAGGGTTCGGTGATGTTCAGTTCCTCGTCCTTCACGCCGTTGTTCTTGAGCTGCTTGGGCAGCAGATACTTCATGGCGATGCTGACTTTCTCGTCCTCGGTGTAGCCCGACAGGCGGATGACCTCCATGCGGTCGAGCAGCGCGGGCTGGATGTTCATCGAGTTCGAGGTGGCGACGAACATGACGTCGCTCAGGTCGAAGTCAACCTCCACGTAGTGGTCGCTGAACGTATGGTTCTGCTCGGGGTCGAGCACCTCCAGCAGCGCGCTCGAGGGGTCGCCGCGGAAGTCGGTTCCGAGCTTGTCGATCTCGTCGAGCAGGAACAGCGGGTTGCGCGCGCCGACCTTGGTGAGGCTCTGCAGCACCTTGCCCGGCAGCGCGCCGATGTAGGTGCGGCGGTGCCCGCGGATTTCGGCCTCGTCGCGCATGCCGCCCAGCGCCATGCGCACGTATTTGCGGCCCGTGGCCCGGGCGATGGACTGGCCCAGCGAGGTCTTGCCCACGCCCGGGGGACCCACCAGGCACAGGATGGGCGCCTTGACCTTGTCCACGCGCTGCTGCACCGCAAGGTGCTCGAGGATGCGGTCCTTGACCTTGTCGAGGCCGAAGTGGTCCTCGTTGAGCACGCCCTCGGCATTCACCAGGTCGTGCTTGATCTTGGTCTTCTTGCTCCAGGGCAGGTTGCTGAGCACGTCGATGTAGTTGCGCACCACGGTCGCCTCGGCGGACATGGGCGACATGAGCTTGAGCTTCTTGAGCTCGTTTTCGGCCTTCTTGCGCGCTTCGGTGGGCATCTTGGCGAGCTTGATCTTTTTTTCGATCTCCTCGATGTCGGCGCCTTCGTCGCCTTCGCCCAGTTCCTTCTGGATGGCCTTGACCTGCTCGTTCAGGTAGAAGTCGCGCTGGTTTTTTTCCATCTGGCGCTTCACGCGCCCGCGGATTTTCTTGTCGACGTTCAGGATGTCAACCTCGCGGTCGAGCTGCCCGAACAGGTTTTCCAGGCGCGCCTTCACGTCGGAGAGGTCGAGCACCGCCTGCTTGTTCTCGAGCTTGAGGGGCAGGTGCGCGGCGATGGTGTCGGCCAGGCGGCCGGGGTCGTCGATGCTGGAGATCGAGGTCAGTATCTCGGGGGGAATCTTCTTGTTGAGTTTGACGTATTGGTCGAACTGCTGCATCACGGCGCGGCGCAGGGCCTCGATCTCGCTCGGCTTGCTGACGTCGGGCGTGGCCTCGACGGGCGTCACGGTGGCCACGAAATGGGTTTCCGCGTCGCCGATGCACGCCACCTGGGCGCGTTGCTGGCCTTCGACCAAAACCTTCACGGTGCCGTCGGGCAGTTTCAGCATCTGCAAGATGGTGGAGACGCAACCGACGTCGAACATGTCCGACACCGAGGGCTCGTCCTTGGCCGCGGTCTTTTGGGCGACGAGCATGATGCGGCGCTCGGCCACCATGGCCATCTCGAGCGCCTTGATGCTCTTCGGGCGGCCCACGAACAGCGGGATGACCATGTGGGGAAACACCACCACATCGCGCAGCGGCAACAGCGGCAGATCGATGGAGATGGCTGGCAGGGGGGTGTGTCCGGGCATGGAAATCCTCAAGGTATTGCTGCGGAATATGGTCCAGATACAGCGATTTTCAACCCTTGCGCGCTGTCCGCTGCAGGCATTTCAGGCCGTCCTCGCCGCTTCGCGGTAAACGAGCAACGGTGGTTTGTTTTCCTCGATGGTGGACTCGTCCACCACCACCTTTTCGACGTTGCTGGTATTGGGCAGGTCGAACATCGTCGTGTTCAGTGATTGCTCCAGGATCGAGCGCAGACCCCGCGCGCCCGTCTTGCGCGCCAGCGCCTTGCGCGCGATGGCGCGCAGGGCGGCGGGGCGGATCTCCAGATCCACGCCTTCCATGGCCAGGAGCTTGCCGTACTGCTTGACCAGCGCATTCCTGGGCTCGGTCAGGATCTGCACCAGCGCAGCTTCGCTGAGCTCGGTCAGCGCCGTCACCACGGGCATGCGGCCCACCAGTTCGGGGATCAGGCCGTACTTGATGAGGTCTTCCGGTTCGATCTCGGCGAACACCTCGGTCAGCGAGCGCTGCAGCCGGCTCTTGACCGAAGCGCCGAACCCGATTCCCGAGGCTTCGGTGCGGTTTTCGATGATCTTCTCCAACCCGGCAAACGCGCCCCCGCAGATGAACAGGATGTTGGTGGTGTCGATCTGCAGGAAGTCCTGGTTCGGATGCTTGCGCCCGCCCTGCGGCGGCACGCTGGCCATGGTGCCTTCGATGAGCTTGAGCAGCGCCTGCTGCACGCCCTCGCCCGAGACGTCGCGGGTAATGCTGGGGTTGTCCGACTTACGCGAGATTTTGTCGATCTCGTCGATGTAGACGATTCCGCGCTGGGCGCGTTCGACTTCGTAGTTGCAGCTTTGCAGCAGTTTCTGGACGATGTTCTCCACGTCCTCGCCCACGTAGCCGGCCTCGGTCAGCGTGGTGGCGTCGGCCATCACGAAGGGCACGTTCAGCATGCGCGCCAGGGTCTGCGCGAGCAGCGTCTTGCCC
This sequence comes from Verminephrobacter aporrectodeae subsp. tuberculatae At4, assembly GCF_000193225.1. Taxonomy (GTDB): domain Bacteria; phylum Pseudomonadota; class Gammaproteobacteria; order Burkholderiales; family Burkholderiaceae_C; genus Acidovorax; species Acidovorax aporrectodeae. Next base: position 15,433 of record NZ_AFAL01000358.1, read on the forward strand.
GAGCCCGTGGGCCCTATCAGCAGGATGTTGCTCTTGGACAGTTCCACGTCGTCCTTGCGCGCCCTGTCCTTGTGGCGCAGGCGCTTGTAGTGGTTGTACACCGCAACGGCCAAGGTGCGCTTGGCCATGTCCTGGCCAATCACGTAGTTGTCGAGGTTGTGCTTGAGCTCCACCGGCGTCGGCAGATCGCTGCGCGCTTCGCGCACCGGGCCCCCGACGGGGATTTCGTCGCGGATGATTTCATTGCACAGGTCGATGCACTCGTCGCAGATGAAAACCGACGGGCCGGCGATCAGTTTCTTCACTTCGTGCTGGCTTTTGTTGCAGAAAGTGCAGTGAAGGGGTTTCTCGTTGGAAGCGCCTTTTTTCTCGGTCATGGAGCGGTGCCTTTTTACGGAAAGTTGTCAGAGTTGATAACCCAAGTGGGGAACGGCGTTTGTCCCCCAGGGGAAAACGCCGCCGTGTGAACCTGCTGCCATCCTAGGCTAAAGCTAGGCACGTTTGCTGATTACCTGATCGACCAGGCCGTATTCCCTGGACTCGTCGGCCGACAGGAAATAGTCGCGCTCGGTGTCGCGCTGAATCTTCTCCAGCGGCTGGCCCGTGCGCTCGGCCAGGATCTTGTTGAGCTGCTCGCGGGTCTTGAGGATTTCGCGCGCGTGGATCTCGATCTCGGTCGCCTGGCCCTGCATCCCGCCCAGCGGCTGGTGGATCATGACCTTGGAGTTGGGCAGCGCAAAGCGCTTGCCCTGGGCGCCGGCCGCAAGCAGGAAGGCGCCCATGCTCGCGGCCATTCCCGTGCACAGGGTCGAGACGTCGGGCTTGATGAAGTTCATGGTGTCGAAGATCGCCATGCCGGAGCTCACCGAGCCGCCGGGGGAGTTGATGTAGAACGAGATGTCCTTGTCCGGATTTTCGCTCTCGAGGAACAGCAGCTGCGCCACCACGAGGTTCGCAGTCTGGTCGTTCACCGGACCGACCAGGAAGATCACGCGCTCTTTGAGCAGGCGCGAATAAATGTCGTAGGACCGCTCGCCGCGGCCCGACTGCTCGATGACCATGGGGATCAAACCCAGGCCCTGTGTGTCCAATGCGCTCATGTTTTTTTCCAATCAAGCGGAGATGCCGTACCCGGCCCCGTGTTCGCCGGAGCCGACCGCGCGGGCCGATCAGCCCTTTTGCGCCATCAGTTCGTCGAACGCTATGGCCTTCTCGACCACCTGGGCCTTGGTGAATACGAATTCGGCGACGTTGTTTTCCGTCACCAGCGCCGCGAGGTTGGCCAGCCGCTGCCGGTCGTCGAGGTGCCAGCGCACCACCTCTTCGGGCTTCTCGTAGCTGGCGGCCAATTCCTCGACAACGGCCCTGAGTTGCTCGGGCCCGGGGTGCAGCCCGTTGACACGCGCCAATTCGGCAACGATCAGGCTCAGGCGCACACCGCGCTCTGCCTGGGAACGGAACAGGGTTTCGGGAAATGCGGTCTTCTCCATGATCCTGATGCCGGTGCGTTGCCTGAATTCGGCCTGGGCGGTTTCCTGCAGGCGGGCGATTTCGGCCTGCACGCTGGCCGTGGGCAGATCGAGCTCGGCGCGCACCAGCAGGGCCTCCATCACGGCCTGCCGGTTGCGCACCTGCAGGCGGAGTTTGACTTCGCGCTCCAGGTTCTTCCTGACGCTGGCGCGCAGGCCCTCCATGGAACCGTCGGCGACGCCCAGCGACTTGATCAGGGCTTCGTTCACTTCGGGCTGGTGAACGGATTCGATCTTCTTGACCGTCACCAGGAAGTCTGCCGTCTTGCCGGCCACGTCCTGACCCCGGTAGTCGGCGGGGAAGGTCTGCGGGAAGGTCCTGCTCTCGCCCGACTTCATGCCCCGCACCGCGTCTTCGAACTCCTTGGACATCCGGCTTTCGCCGATCAGAAACTGGAAGTCCTCGGCCTTGCCGCCCTCAAAGGGCTCGCCGTCGATCTTGCCCTGGAAATCGACCGTCACGCGGTCGCCATCCTGCGCGGCTGCGTCGAGCGCACGCTGGGCGAAGCTGCGGCGCAGCTTGCGCAGGACCTCGATGGTCTTGTCGATGGCCGCATCGGGCACGTCGGCGGACAGCTTTTCGATTTGCGCGTCGGCCAGATCGGCGATCCGGACTTCGGGAAACACTTCGAAGAAGGCATCGAACGTGACTTCGTCTTCGGGAGCCCCTTCCTTTTCGGAGATGCGCAGATGGCCGGCAATGCGCAAATTGGCTTCATTCGCGGCCACGGAAAAGGCTTCACGGACCTTGTCGCCGAGCACTTCGGAATGCACCGAGATGCCATAGCGCTGGGCGACCACGCTCATGGGCACCTTGCCGGGACGGAAACCGTCCATCCTGACGGTGCGCGCCAGGCGCTTGAGGCGCGTGTCGACCTCGGTCTGGATCAGGGTCCGGGACAGGCTCAGCGTCATCTTGCGCTCGAGCTTGTCAAGGGTTTCAACAGTAACGGCCATGGTTATTCCTTTAATGAAGGTGGATCGTGCCGCCCACCCGTACGGCGGCGCCGTGCTCCGCAAAGTCTTCTTGCAGGCGCAGGGGGAGGTGGTGCGCGAGGGGGGACTCGAACCCCCACACCATTGCTGGCGTCAGGACCTAAACCTGGTGCGTCTACCCATTTCGCCACCCGCGCGGTTGCTGCAAACAAGCAGGTGGCAAGCCCCAAGGAAACCTGCTTGCCACCTGTGTGAAATCGGACAGCCGGTGATTTTACCCTGATGCAGGCAGGCTGGACCCTTGGAGCCCTTGTCCTTTCCAGGAGCCATTCAGGCATTCGGCTCAGTGCGCCTTTTCCCAATTCGGCCCCACCCCCACCTCGGCGAGCAGCGGCACCTTGAGGGCAGCGACCTCGGCCATGAGGCGCGGGATCTCGGTTCTGACCCAGTCCACCGCGCTCTCGGGCAGTTCAAACACCAGTTCGTCGTGCACCTGCATGATCATCTGGACGTCGGGCTGGTGCGCGTCCAGTTCCTTTTGCACGGCCACCATGGCCATCTTGATCAGGTCGGCCGCCGTTCCCTGCATGGGCGCGTTGATCGCGGCGCGTTCGGCGCCGCTGCGCCGCGGGCCATTGGGCGAGTTGATCTCGGGCAGGTACAGGCGCCGACCGAACACCGTCTCCACATAGCCCATGGACCTGGCGGCCACCTTGGTGTCGTCCATGTACTGCTTTACGCCGGGATAGCGCTGGAAGTAACGGTCGATGTAGGCCGCTGCGGCCTTGGTCTCGATTCCCAGGTTCTTCGCCAGGCCGAAGCTGCCCATGCCGTAGATGAGGCCGAAGTTGATGACCTTGGCGTAGCGGCGCTGCTCGGTGCTGACCTGGTCCACGGACACGCCAAACACCTCGGCGGCGGTGGCGCGGTGCACGTCCTGCCCGGCGTGGAAGGCTTGCAGCAGCGCAGCGTCGGCGCTCAAGTGGGCCATGATGCGCAGTTCGATCTGCGAGTAATCGGCGCTCGCGATCACGCGGCCTGCGGGGGCCACGAAGGCCTCGCGCACGCGGCGGCCTTCGGGCGTGCGGATGGGGATGTTCTGCAGATTCGGGTCGTTGCTCGACAGGCGCCCCGTGACCGCCACGGCCTGCGCATAGTGCGTGTGCACGCGCCCCGTGCGCGGTAGCGCGAGCTGCGCGAGCTTGTCGGTGTAGGTGCCCTTGAGTTTGACGAGGCCGCGGTGTTCCAGCAGCTTGGCGGGCAGCGGGTAGTTTTCGGCCAGCTTCTCCAGCACCTCCTCGTCGGTGCTGCGCGCGCCGGTGGCGGTCTTTTTGACCACGGGCAGGCCGAGCTTGTCGAAGAAGATTTCGCCCAGCTGCTTGGGGCTGCTCAGGTTGAAGGGCTGGCCCGCGAGCGCATACGCCTCGGTTTCCAGTTGCAGGATGCGCTGGCCCAGTTCATGGCTTTGACCGGCGAGCGTGGGCGCGTCGATCAGCACCCCGTTGCGCTCGATGCGGTACAGCGCCTCGCTGCTGGCGATTTCCAGCGCGTAGACGAAGCGCAGCTTGTCGTTCGCCTGCAGCAGCGGCCACAGCGCCTGGTGCACGTCCAGGGTCTGGTCGGAGTCCTCGCAGGAATAGGCCGCCGCCTTGTCCAGCGGCACCTGGGCAAACGGAATCTGGTGCGCGCCCTTGCCGCACAGCGCTTCGTAGCTGATGCCTTGGCGGCCCGTGTGGCGTTCGGCCAGGCTGCCCAGGTTGTGCGGCTTGTGCACTTCGAGCACGTAGCTTTGCAGCATGGTGTCGTGCACATAGCCCTGCACCTCGATGCCGTGGTTCGCAAACACATGGCGGTCGTACTTGACGTGCTGGCCCAGCTTGTGGCGCTGGCCGTCCTGCAGCCAGGGCCTGAGCCGCGCCAGCACCGCGTCCATGGGCAGCTGCGCGGGCGCATCCGGCCCTTCGTGGCGCAGCGGGATGTAGGCCGCCTCGCCCGGCTGCACGCTGAACGAGATGCCGACGATGCGCGCGCGCATCTCGTCGAGCGAATCGGTCTCGGTGTCCAGTGCCACCAGCTGTG
>NZ_AFAL01000357.1 GCF_000193225.1 Verminephrobacter aporrectodeae subsp. tuberculatae At4
GCAAGGGCATGCAGTCCTGGGCCGGGTCGTGTTCGGTGTGCAGCAGCATGTCGAACAGCGCAAATTCAATCTGGCGCAGGGTCTGCATTCCGCTCTGGAAATTCCTGGCTGCGAGCATCCTGTCGAACAGCGCGTGCGGCAGCGGCGCGCCCGTGTCCACGTGCGCGGTCATGTGCTCGAGCACGCTCCACTGCCAGCAGAAGTTTTCCATGAACTGGCTGGGCAGTTCCACCGCGTCCCATTCCACGCCGAAGATGCCGGACACGTCGCGCTCGTTCACCTGCGTCAGCATCTGTTGCAGTCCATGACCAAATTCGTGGAACAGGGTGATGACGTCGTCGTGCGTCAGCAGCGGCGGCCTGCCATCCACCCCGGCGGCGAAATTGCACACCAAGTGCGCCACCGGCGTTTGCAGCGCGCCGGTGTCGGGGCGCAGCCAGCGGGTGCGCACAACGTCCGCCCAGGCGCCGCCCCGTTTTCCCGTGCGCGCGGGTTGGTCCAGATAGAACTGGCCAAGCAGCTGGCCGTCGCGTTCGATGCGGTAGAACTCGACGGCAGCGTCCCATGCGGGGGCGCTGTCGCGGCGGATGGAGACCTCGAACAGCGTCTCGACGATCCGGAACAGGCCCGCGAGCACTTTGGGCGCCGTGAAGTATTCCCTGAGTTCCTGCTCGCTGAACGCGTACCGCGATTGCTTGAGTTTTTCGGCGATGTAGTACCAGTCCCAGGCCTGCGGATCGTTCAGGCCCAGATGCGCGGCCGCAAACGCACGCAGGTCGGCGAGGTCCTTTTGCGCATGGGGGCGCGCACGGCGCGCCAGATCGCGCAAGAAGCGGATCACCTCGGCGGGCGATTGCGCCATCTTGGGCACCATGGACAGTTCGCCGAAATTCGCGTAGCCGAGCAATCGGGCTTCCTCGCGGCGCAGCGCGAGGATCTCGCCGATGAGCGCGGTGTTGTCGAATTTCCGGGAGTCGCCTTCGGCCTGGTCGGAGGCGCGCGTGGCGTGCGCGCGGTAGAGCGCCTCGCGCAGTTCCCGGCGCGCGGCAAATTGCATCACGGGCAGGTAGCAGGGCATCTTCAGCGTGAGCTTGCAGCCCTCCCGGCCCTCGGCCTGCGCCGCCGCCCGGGCCGCTTGCTGCACGTCGGCGGGGACGCCGTCGAGTTCCTCGGCCGTGACGTAGCAGGCAAAGGCGTCGGTTGCGTCGAGCGCGTTCTCGCTGAACTTCTGGCTCAGCTCGGCCTCGCGTTCCTGGATTCGGGCAAAGCGTTCCTTGTCCTCGGCGTGCAGCTGCGCGCCGCCGAGCACGAAGTTGCGCAGCGCGTTGCCATGCGCCTGGCGTTGTTCGGACGACAGCGCCGCGGGGTCGATGGCCTGGTACTTCAGGTACAGACGCGTGTCGGCGCCCAGGCGGCTCCAGAACTCCGTCACGCGCGGCAGGGCCGCGTTGTAGGCGGCGCGCAATGGCGGCGTATCCGCCACGCTGTTGAGGTGCTCGACGGCGCCCCAGGCGAGCAGCAGCTGTTCCGTCGCCACGTCCAGAACCTGCGCGATGGCGTCCCAGCGCGCCGGGAAATCGGCCGCGGTGACGCGCTCCAGCGCCTGGTTCGCGCGCTCCAGAAGCAGGTCCATCGCGGGCTCGACGTGCTGCGGCCGGATGCGGTCGAATGCGGGGAGTCCGGAGAAATCAAGAAGGGGGTTGCTCATGCGAAGTCGGATGCATTCAGGAGGAAGGGAGGAGGGCGGCGGCGCGGCGCTCGGCGGCCTGGATGGTGTTTTCCAGCAGCATGGTAATGGTCATGGGGCCAACCCCACCCGGGACGGGGGTAATCCAGCCGACGACCTCTTGGACACGGTCAAAGTCCACGTCGCCGCAGAGCCGGCCATCGGCCCTGCGGTTGATTCCTACGTCGATGACGATGGCGCCCGGTTTCACCATGTCGGCCGTCAAGGTGTTGGCCCGTCCCACGGCGGCGACGACGACGTCCGCCTGGCGCGTGTGGTGGCCCAGATCGGGCGTTGCGCTGTGCGTGAGCGTGACGGTGGCGTTGGCCTGGAGCAGCAACAGCGCCAGGGGTTTGCCGACGGTGTTGCTGCGCCCGATGACGACGGCGTGCCGGCCCGCGAGCGGCTGGCCGGTGGACTCGATGAGCTTCATGCAGCCGCAGGGTGTGCAGGGGCGAAACCCTTCGAGGCCGGTCATCAGCGCACCGGCGCAGAGCACGGAGTAACCGTCCACGTCCTTGGCCGGAGAAATCGCCTCGATGACCCTGTGCGGATCGATGTGCCCGGGCAGCGGCATCTGCACCAGGATGCCGTGCACGCCGGGGTCGGCATTCAGCGCTGCGATGCGTTCGAGCAGCGCGGCCTCGCCCAGGCTGGCGTCGTATTTTTCAAGGATCGAGCGCAGTCCGTTGTCCTGGCAGGCCCGGACCTTGTTGCGCACGTAGACCGCAGAGGCCGGGTCTTCGCCCACCAGGATCACGGCCAGAGCAGGCTGCTGGCCGTGCGCCGCAAGCTGCGCGGCGCGCCGTGCCAGCGCGCTGCGCAGTTGCCGGGAAAGGGCGTTGCCGTCGATGCGTTGGGCTGTCATGCTGAAAATAAGGATGGAAAACCTGCGCGCGCGCTCTCTGGGGCCTCGCGCCGCACGCCATCAGACCGTCCATGGGTGTTTGCTGCGCGTCCGAGGCGCCGCGGCTGAGGCCATCAGCTTTTGACCGCGTTCTGCCCCAGCGCGATCTTGAGCAGGTCGGCCACGGTGTTGGCGTTGAGCTTTTCCATGATGTTCGCGCGGTGCGCCTCCACCGTCTTGATGCTGATTCCCAGGTCGTCCGCGATCTGCTTGTTCAGACGGCCCGCGACGATGCGTTCGAGCACCTGCGTCTCGCGGCTCGTGAGCTTGGACAGCAGCGCGTCGCGGCTTGCCGCCTGCTGGTAGCCGGCGAAGGCGTCGAGCGCGCGTTCCAGCATGCGTTCCACCAGCGAGACCAGTTCCTCCTCGTCGAAGGGTTTCTGGATGAAGTCCTGGGCGCCCTTCTTCATGGTGTTCACGGCCATGGGGACGTCGCCGTGGCCCGTGATGAAGACGATGGGCAGCGGCGATTTGCGCTCGAGCAGGCGGTCTTGCAGTTCCAGCCCGGTCATTCCGACCATGCGGATGTCGACGATCAGGCAGGCGACCTCGCGCGGGTCGTAGCGCGAGAGAAAGGTCTCGGCCGAATCGAAGCAGCGTACCCGGTAGTCTTTGCCCTCAAGCAGCCATTGCAGCGAATCGCGCACCGCCTCGTCGTCGTCGACGACGTAAACCGTGCCCTTTTTCGGTATCAAACTCATGCAGCAGTCCTTGGGGTTTGTTCGTTCGCTACGGTATTTGTAGTGACGTCGGAAGTCCCGGCCGGGGGTAGCCAGAAGGAAAACCGACAGCCTGTGACCTCCGATCCATTGTAGAGGTTCTGCGCCTGCATCCTTCCCTGGTGCGACTCGACGATGCTGCGGCACAAATTCAGGCCCATTCCCATGCCCTCTTGCTTGGTGGAGAAAAAGGCTTCGAACAGCCGCTCGAGCACCTCGGGCGCGAGGCCCTGGCCCGTGTCCTGCACCGAGAACTCGACCACCTCGCGCTCCTCGATGCGCTTGGGCAGAACACGCAGTTCCACGCTGCGGTTGGGCATCGGACGGTTGGCGTTCTGGATGGCTTCGGCGCCGTTCTTCATGAGGTTCACCAGCACCTGTTCGATCAGGATGGTGTCCGCCATCACCGGCGGCAGGCGCGCCGCCACATAGTGCATGAGGCGCACGTTGTGCCGGCGCAGTTCGATGTCCGCGAGTTCCACGGCCTCGTTGACCATGGAGTGCACGCTCGCGAGCGCGCGGTTGGGCTCGCTCTTTTTCACGAAGGAGCGGATGTGCTGGATGATCTGGCCCGCGCGCTGGGCCTGGTGCGCGGTCTTCTGCAGGGCGGCGAGCAGGGCTTCTTCGCTGAGCTGTCCGCTCTGGATGCGCGAGACCATCCCGCTGCAGTAGTTGTTGATGGCGGTGAGCGGCTGGTTCAGCTCGTGCGCCACGCTGGACGCCATCTCGCCCATGGTGATCAGGCGGCTCACCGACTGGGCGCGCTCCGCCTGGCGTTCCGCCTGTTCCTTGGCCAGGCGCCGCGGGGTGATGTCCGTGGCGATCACCATCTGCGCGAGGCGCCCGTCAACCCAGTTCAGGTAGCGCGAGCGCACCTCGATCCATTTGCCCAGGTCGGGCAGGTAGATCTCGGCGTTCTCCGTGCCCGCGCTGGTGAGCGTGTCCGTCGGCAGGCCCATCAGGCCGTCCTCTTCGTCCATCCCGCTGTGCTCCTTGCCCGCGATCGGAAGCACGCCGGCCTGCGCCACCAACTGCAGGTGCCCGCCCGTATGCGAGCCAAACCATTGGCGGTACAGCTTGTTCGCAAACAGCAGCTCTTCGCTGCCCAGCGGGGCCACCGACACCGATGCGTCCAGAGACTCCAGCACGATGGTGAAGCGCTCGTGCGACGCCGAGAGCTGCTCGCGGATGCGGTTCGGCTCGGTGATGTCGGTCATCGACGTCATCCAGCCGGTCTGCTGGCCGTGCGCGTCGATGAGCGGCGACACGTACAGCCGCGCGTCGAACAGCGTTGCGTTCTTGCGCTTCACGCGCACCTGAAATCCGCCAGCCGTGGTGTTGCCGCGCAGTTCGTCGCGCAGCTTGGCCTGCAAGGTCTCGTGGTCGGCTTCCGGCCAGTAGGGGAAAGGGGCCTCCAGGCCCACCAGTTCCTCCGCGCTCCAGCCCGTCATCTGGCAGAACGCGGCGTTTACATAGCGGATGCGGCCTTCCAGATCCAGCGCGCGCATTCCCGTGAGCATGGAGTTCTCCATCGCCCGGCGGAAGTTGGTTTCGGCGACCAGCGCCTCCTGCGCCTGCATGCGGCGGCGCGTGTGGCGCCAGGTGGCGATGAGCATCCAGGCGGTCATTGCGCTGAGCGTTCCCACGAGCCAGAACAAGCTGCTGCCGACCATGCCCAGGGAGGTGCGGTAGGCCTGCGCGCGCAGCACCAGGCCGTTGCCCACGGGGGCGATGGGCACTTCGTACTCGTTGGCGTGCGGGTTCCAGGAGAGCAGGCGGGTGGCCTTGTTGCGCGGCGCCAGGGGCGTTCCGGCGAGCACCTGGCCCTGGGCGTCGAGCAGCGTCACGGCGTAGCGCGCCAGCACCTCGGTGGGCGTGCCGTAGCGCAGCAGGCTGTCGATGGAGTATTCGGCCAGCACCACGCCGCTGAACCGGCCCTGGTTCGTCAGCGGCACCTGCAATTGCAGCAGCGGGACCACGCCGTCCGGGGTGCTTGCAGGCTGGGCGTACACCGCCTGCTGCAGATCCCGCGCCAGACCCAGGGTGTTCGCCGTATCGCCGGGCTTGAGCACCTCGCCGGCGATGCGCAGTTCACTGCTGGCCAGGGTGGGCGCCGCCTGGCTGGCGCGGATGCGGCGGCGCTCGTCGATCCAGGTGATGGCCTGGAGTTCGGGGTACTGGCTGACCAAGGCCTCGGCACGGCTGGTGAACTCTGCGCGGCCGAGTTCCTGGTTGGACAGGTCGCGCGCGACGCGCATGATCTGTTCCTGCCGCTCGAGCAGGCGCAGGCGCAGGCGCTGTTGCGCGTATTCCACATCGCGCCGCAGGGCCTCCTGTTCGCGCTCCACCTCTTCGGCGCGCAGATACCAAAATGCTGCAACGATGGCGGCCAGAAACATCAGCACCGCAGCCAGTGGGGCAAGGGCCGCAAACCGGTCCTGCCGGGTCGGCGACAGGCCGCGCCACCACTTGCGCCACCAGCGCAGGGGCGCAACCACGGTCGCGGCGCAGGGCACGTGGGGCATGGGATCCATCTCCCGAGTGTAGGGGGACTGCCGCATGGGGCCAGCGGGAGAATCAGCGTTTCGAATGAATTATCATTATGTGGAATTGCCAACACGCTATTTGAAATGCGGAAGAATATGCGACACTAGCCGCCAGCACACCGGATTGCTGTCCAACGAAGGAGACAAAGCATGTCAGCTCAGCCCGCCCCCCAGGCCGGAAACGGCATCGCACCCGCCGCCGACACCGACGCGCAGGAAACCCGTGAATGGCTGGACGCGCTGTCCGCGGTCATCGACCGGGAAGGCGCCGAACGCGCGCACTATCTTCTGGAGCAACTGCTGGAGCACGCGCGGCAAAACAGCATCGACATGCCGTTTTCGGCGAACACGGGCTACGTGAACACCATCGAACCCGCGCAGGAAGCGCACTGCGCCGGCAACATCGCCATCGAGAAGCGTCTGCGCGCCTATATGCGCTGGAACGCCATGGCCATGGTGGTGCGCGCGAACCGCCTCAACCCTGCCGACGGCGGCGACCTCGGCGGCCACATCGGCTCCTTCGCGTCCGTGGCGAGCATGTTTGGCGCGGGCTTCAACCATTTCTGGCACGCCGAGAACGAGAACCACGGCGGGGATCTGCTCTACATCCAGGGCCACAGCGCGCCGGGGATCTACGCGCGCGCCTATCTGGAGGGGCGCCTGAGCGAAGAGCAGCTGGACAATTTCCGCCAGGAGGTCGATGGCCGGGGCCTGTCGAGTTATCCGCATCCCAAGCTCATGCCCGAGTTCTGGCAGTTTCCCACGGTGTCCATGGGCCTGGGGCCGCTGCTGGCGATCTACCAGGCGCGCTTTCTGAAGTACCTGCAGGCCCGCGGAATCGCCGACACCGAAAAGCGCAAGGTGTGGGTGTTCTGCGGTGACGGCGAGATGGACGAACCCGAGTCGCTGGGCGCAATCGGCCTGGCGGCGCGCGAGAATCTGGACAACCTGATCTTCGTGGTGAACTGCAACCTGCAGCGCCTCGACGGCCCGGTGCGCGGCAACGGCAAGATCGTGCAGGAGCTGGAGAGCGAATTCCGCGGCAGCGGCTGGAACGTGATCAAGCTGCTCTGGGGCGCGGGCTGGGACGCGCTGCTGGCCCGCGACAAGAGCGGCAGGCTGCGCCAGCTGATGATGGAAACGCTGGACGGCGACTACCAGGCCATGAAGGCCAACGACGGCGCCTTCGTGCGCAAGAACTTCTTTGGCCGCTACCCCGAGACGCTCCAGCTCGTCGAGCACATGAGCGACGAGGAAGTCTTCGAGCTGCGCCGCGGCGGCCACGAGCCGACCAAGGTCTACGCCGCCTTCCACGCGGCCAACCAGCACAAGGGCCAGCCCACGGTGTTGCTGGTCAAGACCATCAAGGGCTACGGCATGGGCAAGGCGGGCGAGGGCCGCAACACCGTGCACCAGACCAAGAAGCTCAGCGACGAGGACATCCGCTATATCCGCGACCGCTTCAGCATTCCGATCCCGGACAGCGAACTGCACAAAATTCCGTACTACAAGCCTGCCGACGACACGCCCGAGAGCAAGTACCTGCACGAGCGCCGCCGGGCGCTGGGCGGCTATCTGCCGAAACGCCGCGTAAAGGCCGACGAGCATTTCAGCGTTCCCGCGCTCGACAGCTTCAAGGCCATCCTGGAGCCGACGGCCGCCGGCCGCGAGATCTCCACCACGCAGGCCTACGTGCGCTTCATCACCCAGCTTCTGCGCGACCCGGCGTTGGGCCCGCGCATCGTGCCGATCCTGGTTGACGAGGCGCGTACCTTCGGCATGGAGGGGCTGTTCCGCCAGATCGGCATCTACAACCCCAAGGGCCAGCTGTACACCCCGGTGGACCGCGACCAGGTGATGTACTACCGGGAGGACAAGGCCGGCCAGATCCTGCAGGAGGGAATCAACGAGGCCGGCGGAATGTCCAGCTGGATCGCTGCGGCGACCAGCTACAGCACGAACAATCGCATCATGCTGCCGTTCTACGTGTACTACTCGATGTTCGGCTTCCAGCGCATCGGCGACCTGGCCTGGGCCGCGGGCGACATGCAGGCGCGCGGCTTCCTGCTGGGCGGCACCTCGGGGCGCACCACGCTCAACGGCGAAGGCTTGCAGCACGAGGACGGCCACAGCCAGATCCTGGCGAACACCATCCCCAACTGCGTGAGCTACGACCCGAGCTTCGCGCACGAGGTGGCGGTGATCATGCACCGCGGCATCGAGCGCATGGTCGGGCAGCAGGAGAACGTCTTCTACTACATCACGCTGCTCAACGAGAACTACTCCATGCCCGGGCTCATTGCGGGAACGCAGGAGCAGATCGTCAAGGGCATGTACCTGTGCCAGCCCGGCGCCGAAGGCGGCAAGCGCGTGCAACTGCTGGGGTCGGGAAGCATCTTGCGCGAGGCGCTCGCGGCGCAGACCCTGCTCGCCGCCGACTGGGGGGTGCAGGCCGACGTATGGAGCTGCCCCAGTTTCAACGAGCTCACGCGCGACGGCCAGGACGCCGAGCGCTGGAACCTGCTGCACCCGCTGGATACGCCGCGCCTGCCCTTTGTTGCGCAGCAGCTGGGCGCCAGCGCCGGCCCGGTGGTCGCGGCCACCGACTACATGAAGGCCTACGCCGAGCAGATCCGTCCGTTCCTGCCCAAGGGCCGCAACTACAAGGTGCTGGGCACCGACGGCTTTGGCCGCAGCGACTTTCGCAGCAAGCTGCGCGAGCATTTCGAGGTGAACCGCCACTACATCGCCGTGGCCGCGCTCAAGGCGCTGAGCGAGGACGGCGCGCTGCCCGTAGCCAAGGTGGCCGAGGCGATTGCCAAGTACGCAATCCAGGCGGACAAGCGCAATCCGCTCCACGCATAACCCAACCGGAGACGAGCAATGGCATTGCTAGACATCAAAGTTCCGGACATCGGCGACTTCGACGAGGTCGGCGTGATCGAGCTGCTGGTCCAGCCCGGCGACACCGTCCGGGTCGAGCAGTCGCTGGTCACCGTGGAGTCGGACAAGGCGTCGATGGAGATTCCTTCGAGCCACGCCGGCGTGGTCCGGGAACTGCGCGTGCAGCTTGGCGACAAGGTCCGGGAAGGTTCCGTGCTGCTGCGGCTTGAAGTGGCTGACGCCGCGGCGGCTCCCACGCCCGCGACCGCACCCACGCCCGCGACCGCGACGACACCCACGCCTGCACC
>NZ_AFAL01000356.1 GCF_000193225.1 Verminephrobacter aporrectodeae subsp. tuberculatae At4
GCGCGTTCCTCGCGGACGACGCAGGCCCCTCACCAGCAGGCTCAGGCCTTTCGTGCGTACTTTGCGAGTGCTGCGTTGTCTTTTCTGCCGGTGTGCCTTCCGATTGGCCGGGGCCGTGCGAGGCTAAAGGCGCTGCTGCTTTGGGATGTGGACTGTCACCGGATTCGCTCGACGACGATTTCGCGCCAGCACCGCCTTTGCCCCCCTTGCTTGGAATTCTTATTTCTGGCGCGTACCCCACCACGCCAAAGCCGTCGCTGGTGCTTTGCAGTGTTGACTTCTCGAACTTGCCGCCTGCGGTTTCTTGCACATCGCTGCTACCCACAACCTGCACGTTCTCGAGACTCGCGCTCTTCCCCGCCGCCAATACAACCTTGCCTGTGCTGCGGATATCAGTCCCCGTGACGGTGTCGCTGCTTGCGCTTTCCACATTCACCGCCGCGTTGGGAGCTCCCGTCTCGGAATTGTTCTTCGATATCCCAGCAAACTTGCTCGCACCCTTGTTCTTGCCACTGGAGCCAGAAATCCCTGCGCTGGCACCTACCGACAAACTTTCCTTGCGATCGTGCGCCGCCTTGAAGCTCAGATCCCCTGCAGATGCGATCGTTACATCGTTCTTGCCGGCGTCAAACGTTACGCCGGTAAAGGACGCATCCTTTCCGCTTTGGATGTTGAGGGGCCCGGTTGCGCTCTTGACGCTGCCGCCGACTTCCTGGTCGCGACTGCTTTTGGCAGTCTGAACTTGCACCCCAAGATCAACTCCGTTGCCGCTTTTCCCCAAGGAAATGCCCGCATTGACGCCAACGCTGCGACTGCGGGATTCTTCATGGTTGGTCGCCGCATCGAACGTGATCTTGCCCCCCGCCACCAGATCACCCTTTCCTCCGGCGTTGAGGTTGCTTCCCTCATAGCGCGCATCGCCCTTTGTGCGGATCGACAGATTCCCCCCCGCGTTGATCGTACCGGCCACAGCCTTGCTGCTCGATTCAACTTGCTCCGAGCCGTTGTAGGTCGCACTGATGTTCGCCCCCACTCCCCCAACGAGGGCGACATCGACAGATCCACCAACGTTGGTGGTGTTCTCGCTTTTGCTCGAAGTGTTGCGCGCTGCACGATAGTCCAAGGCGTCGGCCTGAAGGCTTACATCCTTCTTCGCATCGATCGTCGTGCCCTCCAACTCGGTTTTCTGCGTGGACGTACTGCGCACGTTGCCGCCCACCTTGATGTTCGACGCCACGGCCTGGCTGCTCATTTCCTGGGAGTCAGTTCCCTCATGCTTGTAGGACGCGGTAACTCCGGCAGCGGCATTGGCGCTGCTCTCAGAGCGCGTCAGACCGACCGAGGAGTTCGCCGTCGCTTCTGCGTATACGCCGATCTTGACGGTGTCGCTCGCACTGCTTGATGAACTGTATTTGGTACTCGCTGCCGCCAAGCTCTTGATTGTCTTGGCCGACTGCGTCAGGTCTCCTTCCGCCTCGATCTGGGTGCCAACATCGGTGATGCTTTCACGCGCCTCTCGCTTGATGTTTCTGCCTGCCGAGATGCCCGAAGTGACTGCAGTTGTTGAGCCTTCGGCACTCGTGGTGCGTGTGTTGGACGCACGCACGCCCACTTCGACCCTGGCCTGGGCTTGAGCGGTTGCGCTGGCCTGTACACCCACGCCAATACCTGCACCCGCATCGACGCTTGCACTGGCATTGGCGCTGACGTACAAGCCGGCCGTTGTCTTGCTGCTGCTCGATTTCTTTTCGCTGGCATCGCGGACAGCCTTGAATTCCATCTGACTCGCGTCCAGATCAACGTCGCGCTGCGCATTCAATTGTCCCGCCTCCAACACCAACTTTTGGCGAGCCTTCACACTGAGGTCTCGACCCGCTGTGATGGACGACCCTTTGTGCGACGTCTCCGATGTCGATTCGGTGCTGGTGGTGTACTGCATCACATCGATGTGATTTTCAGAACTGGCCGAGACCTGGCCAGAAACTCCAACCTTGCCATTCGGGTTGGTATTGTTCGCAGCCCCCCCGCCAGCTTCGGCGCTGGCCCGTGCTTGCACCGTATTCTCTGAACTGGCCATCAACCCGATCGACAGGCTCTCCTCCTGCGTTGTCGACGTTTTCTTGTCTTCGGCCGCCAGCAGATTCACATTCAGTGCATCGACCTTGACATCACCGGCAGCGCTCATCGTCGAGCCTTGCAGATTGACATCTCGCGAGGCATCGACGCGCAGATCACCACCGAACTTCAGATTTGATCCGACATGGCGCAAATCCGTAGCCTCGGTTTGCGTCTTGGTTTTGTTCATCAAGGCAAGGCCCGCCGATCCCGATGCGCTCGCCTTGGCTTCGATGCTGCCCGCAGCGGAGAGTTTTCCCTCGCTCGCTCCATTACCCGGTGCGACCTTCGCATTCGCATTCGCGGATGCGCTTCCCGACGCACTACCCTGTAAAAATCCGATGCGTTCCACTGTCGTGCGCGTTTCGTCATAATCGCGGCCTGCCAGCACATTCACGTTCTTGCCGGCCTTGATCTGGCCATCGCCCTCGACTTCAACATCCGAGCCTTGAATCGTGACATCTTTCTTGGCCATCAAAGACGCATCTCCCCCCACTTCAAGCGTGCTGCCCACATTGCGCACCGATTTCGAATCGGTGGTCACCTTGGTGGATCCGAACAATGAGTTGTTCACACCAAAGCCACTGACCTCGCTCTCGGAGTGCGAAACCATGGAGTTTTCGCGCGCAACGATGTTCAGGTCGCCACCGGCCTTGAGGTTCGCATTCCCTGCGGCCTTGGTGTCGGTGCCCGCCAGCGTGATGTCCTTGCCCGCGTCGATCGACAGGTTGCCGTTGGTGGTGAGGCCCGATTTGACTTGCACGATGCTCGTCGTCGTTGTCGTCGTTCTACCGGTGGGGCCGTTCTGCTTGTCGTCGGCGGCAACGCCTGATTTTCCTTGCGCAGCGGCCGCCGTCGCCGTCATTTCTCCGGTGCCGCCGTCCCTGAACACCTCATGCGTGGTGTCGGTGCTCTTGTTCTCTAAAGTGTCAAAGGTGACGTTGCCGCCTGCTTTCAAGCGCGCATCACCGCCCGCGACCACGGTAGCGCCTGTGACGGCGATGTCTTTGGCCGCATCCAGGGACAGGGTACCCGTCGATTGGATAGACGCCGTCTTGCCAATATCGCTCACATAGCGCTGGTCGTCGCCCGAGCCACTGGACGCCGTCTGGTTGATGACGCTGCCCTGCGTGGATGTGACGGCCACGTTGCCGCCTTTGATCGTTCCTGAGGTGTTGCGCACGTCGCCGGTCGACCGCACGCTGAGCGACTTCGCGCCAGCGATGGTGCCACCGGTGTTGGTCAACGAAGCGAGGCTCAGGCTGGCCGTGTCAGCCGTGATGACAGCGCCTTGCATGATGCCCGCCTTGGTCCTCTGGGACAGGTAGACCACGGGAGCCAACACGACCTGGCCGTCGACCTCGGTCTGCACCATCCACACGATGTCGCGCGTGAGCTTCGATTGCTGCTCGGGGGTGAGTGCCTGGCCGTAGACCAAACCCAACGCCGTGCTCTCGCCGGCCGCCGAGTCCATCAGGCCCTTTATCTGCCCAGCCGCGTCTTTCACGCCCGCGAGCAGCGCATCGCCGGTCTGCGCGATCAGTTGTTGTTTGATCAGGTGGGCCTCGTAGTTCGAGTCCCCCAAACGACGCCCAAGCGTGTCGGCGTCGTAGCCAAGCCGCTCGGCCAGATAGTCGGAGCCCAGGGTCGACGAGCCTATCTGGTAGCGCGGATTGCTTTCGACAAGGTACCCGGTGTTCGGCTCCTTGACGATCACGTAAAGACCGTTGGGGTTGGGGGGCAACGGAATGTTGATCCCGCCGAACGAGGTGCCATTGACACCATTGGCCGCATTCACTGATACGAACGATATCGCGGAGCGCGCGTCGCGCGTCGTGATCCGGGCGATACCGGCACTCCTGACGCCGGTAATGCCGCTGGCCACTTCGCCGACCGTGGCCTTGACCACGTCACCGCCCAGGCGCGGCTTGACGTCAGCGCTCTTCGGATCGCCTTTGTCCATGGAGGCCACCGGCGCAGTCGAACCGTTGTTGATCAGTGCGAAGTTGCTGCCCAATAGGGTGCGCGCATAGACGCCCGCGCCCAGATTGCTGAGCTCGCTGGCGGCATGGGTGGTCGTTTCCTTCTCGACGTTGCGATCGTAGTAAGTGGCGAGACCCAGCGCTATGTACTTGGTGTGCTCGGTCCAGGTGCGCTTGTAGGCCATGGACTGCAGCGCCAGGTCGTCGTTAACGAAGCGTGCGCCGGCCCCCGTGCCGGTGAAAGTCACCACGTCGCCCGAGATCACCCCCCCGAGGTTCTTGCCGATGTTGAAGCTCAGCTTCACCGCCCCCGCACCCGTGATCTGCGGTTTGATCGTGGGCGTGCCGCCCGCGTAAACCTGATCCTTATGCCAGGTCTCGGAGTAGTACCAATACGCATGTTGATTCGGAAAGGAGTACTCGTCGTCATGACCCGTTTCGATCTTGACCTTGGCCGAGTCCGCGCCGTACACACGCGTGTCACCAGCGGCCACCTCGTTTCGCAGCTCACGCGCGGTGATCGTGATCGAGCCACTGCTGTCGATGGTGCTGTTGTTGACGAGGGTGTCGGCGCGCAGATCGACCGACTTGCCCGCGCTGATGGCCCCCTGGTAGGCACTCAAGGTGGCCGCGTTGGTCAGCGTGCCCGACTCGGCCGACGCCTTGAGCGCATTGCCGGCATAGAGCGTGCCCTGGTTCGTCAGGTTGCCGCTTGTGGCGGTAACGCTCAGGTCATGCAGCGCCGAGATCCCGCCGGTCAGCCCGTTGACGACCGAGGGTGCGCTCAATGTCAGGTCATTGCCCGAGAACAGCAGGCCATGGTTGATCAACGCCCTAGAGGTTGTGATACGCGTGTGCCAAGGCGAGCCAGCGGGCGCACTCTGGTCGGTCGAACCCAACACGGCCGCTTTGGCAGCGTCAGTGGACAGCGTGCCCAACGACAGTGTCATGTCGCGCTCGGACGACAGGGTGGCGCCGTCCGCAAGAGCAACGGTTCCCAGCGTCGCAGCAAGCCGCTGGCCGACGACGGTGCCACGCGTGCCAATGTTCAGCGCGCTGTGGTCGGTGCCGTTGACCACCAGCGTGCCGCTGCGGCTTTGCATGAGGCCATTGACCCTGACGGTGTAGTCGGCGTTGGCCGTACGGCTTTGCAACGCAAGGTCGCCCTCGGCAATGACCGTGCCGTCGCTGACCAGGCCCCCTGTGCCCACCCCGATCGTCAGGGCGCCCGCAGACTGAATGGTGCCGGCATTGACCACCGTTTCAGCCGACACCGTGGCAGCACCAGCCGACGAGGTCGCCGCGTCGATCACGCCGCCGGCTCGGTTGTTCAGCCTGCCCGACGCCGACACCTTGCTGTCACTGCGCGTGCCTGCCTGGATCGTGCCTCCGTTGTCGATACTGGCCACCTTAATGTCCAGCCCGTCGCCAAGCATCCTGCTGCCGCCAGCGGTGTTGAGCGTGGCGCCCGCGCCTTTGACTTCCAGTTGCCGATCCGCTTGGACCACGGCGGTCGCTCCGCTGTTGCTGAAGCCGGTCGTGACGTTGGCCGTGAACCGATGGGCGGCGATCAGCTCGCCACTGTTGTTCAGCTGGCTGGCGCCGACAATCATGTCGCCCGCGCTTTGCAGCGTCCCGCTGTTGGTCAGCGTGCCGCTCACGGCGATGCGACCGGCACCGCCCGACTGCTGCGACAGCAGCCAGGCGCCCTGATTGTCCAGGCTATTCACCGCGACGGCCGTCCCGGTATTAGCCTGCACGTGGCCAGTGGCCGCGTTGGTCATGTTCGCCGCCTTGAGGGTGAAGGCCCCTTCGGCCAGCAGCGTGCCGCTGTTGGTGACGGTCTGCGCCCAAGCGCCGCTGCGCCCGGCAATGTCGATATCGGTCGCGGCGTACACCGTGCCGCTGTTGTTCAATGTGCCATCCACGCGCAGCGTGACGGCGCCCTCGCCAGCCTCGATGGCGCCGGCATTGATCAGGCCACTCGCCGCGTCGAGCTGCACGGTCCGGCCTTTCAGGGAGGCGGCGGCATTGCTCAGCACGCCTGCCCCTGTCAGTGTGAGCGCGGCGCCAGCTTGCATCACGCCACCATCGGCGTTGCGCAGATCGCCGGCGGTTGTGGCATCGAGCTTGCCCTGCGCCAGCATCGCGCCGCTGTTGATGAGGCTCGCGGCGCTCAGGTCCAGGTCGCCAGCACTTTGCAGCGTACCGCTGTTGTTGGTCGCGCCCGACACGGTGATCTGGTCTTTCGTGCCCGCGGACTGCGACAACAGCCAAGTGCCCGCGTTGTCCAGTGAGTCCACAGTGACCGTGCTGCCTGTGGCCGCCTGCGTCCAGCCGGTGGCCTCGTTGCTGAAAGACGCCGCCTTCAGCGACAGTGCCTGTTCGGCCAGCAGCTTGCCACTGTTGATGACGGTTTGCCTCGCGGTGCCACTGCCGTCAGCGATATCGATATTGCGCTTGGCATGCAACTGGCCGCTGTTGTCCAGCGTGCCGTCCACGCGCAGCGTGGCGTTGCCGCTTTGGGCCGTGGCGATGCCGGCATTGCTCAAACCGTTGCCGGCCTTGAACTCCAGACTCGCGGCCTGCAGCACGCCGCTGCCGCTGTTGGAGATTGCACCACCGCTGGCCATGCCGATGGCACCACCGGCTTGCACGGTGCCGCTGTTGACGCTGTCGCCCGTGGTGGATGTGCTCAGATTTTCGGCAGCGATCAGTGTGCCGCTGTTCGCAACATTGCCTGCCTCGATCGTCACCGAGCCAGCGCCTTGCAAGGTGCCGTTGTTGGCAAACGAGCCTCTCACCTCGAGCTTGTCGCTCGCACCAGCCTGCTGTGACAGCAGCCACGCGCCCGCGTTGTCAATATTAGCTGCGTTGACGGTGCTGCCGGCCTGTGCCTGGATGCGTGCGGTTGCGCTGTTGCGCACCTTGTCGGCCTGGAGCGTCAATGCCTGCTCGGTCTGCAGCGTTCCGCTGTTGGACAGATTGACGCTCGCTTTGCCGAAACGGTCGGCGATGTCCAGACTCCCTGCGGCGTGGATCCGGCCGCTGTTGTCGATCTCGCCGTTGGCGCGCGCGCTCAGCGCGCCCTTGTCCGCTGTCATCGTGCCCGCATTCGAAATGCCGTTGCCAGCCGTCAGCCGCAGATTGCCGCGCAGGGTTTGCACCACCGCGCCCGTCATCGTGCTGATCTTGCCGGCGGCCGACAAACTCATATTGCCCCCCGATTGCAGCATCGCCAGGCCGAGCGCAAGGTCGCCCTGGTCGGCACTGGCAATGAGCGTGCCGCCACCGCTGTAAAGCCTGGTTGCGCCGGTTGTGACGAGGTTGCCGAAGTGGCCCTTCCAGGCACCGTTTGCGCTCCACTCGGTCGCACCGAGCGACGCACCGTTGCTCACGGCCAGCGTCAACTCCCCCCTGCATGGCGCAGGTTGTTGTTGGCATTGCCCGAAGCGCTGGCCGTATCGAGAAGGCTGGCCGCACTCACCGCCAAGTCGGTGCCTGCCACCAGCGCACTGCCGGTCATCGAGACGCCGCCCAGGGCCGCGAGCGTGGTCTTGCCGGTGGACGTGAGACTTGCATCGGTCAGCGCGAGCGCGTCGACGTCAGTGCTGGCGGTGCTCACGCTCACGTCGCTCGAGGCCGAGACGCGGTTGCGCAACTCGACTCTTCCGGCCGCTGTCAGCGTGAAGTCGCCCGCACTGGCCGCCGCCTCGCCGAGCATGCGCACACCGGCGCCGGCCTCGGTCGACGTCAGACGGATGCGGTTGGTGTACATGCCACCCAGCGCCGAGGTATCGATCGAATAAGTCGGTGCGCCATCCGTGGCGGTGGCCACGCCGGTGACCGCACGCGTGTCATGGCTCCAGCGGCTGGTGCCGGCGACGACGCTCACATCCTTCCCGTTGACAGGCGCGTCGACGCGCACCGAGCGCGTCACCAGATCGAGCACCTGTTGCGCCGTGGCGTTCAGCCCCGTGCCGGTGATCAGGATATCGCCTTGCCCCACACTGAAACCACCCAGGCCACCATTGGAGGCCAGGAAAGGGTTGCCGGTCGTCAGCGTCACGCGATCGGTGTTGATGAAGCCGCAACCCGAGCAGGTGATGCCGTAGGGATTGGCAAGCACCACATCAGCCCTGCCGCCCAGCACTTCGGTGAAACCAGCGAGCTTGCTTCGGTTGTTCGACACCACTTCATTCAGGATCGCGCGCGCCGCGTTGGCCTGATTGAAGTTAGCCGTCACCTGCCCCGCCAGTTGTGACTGCCAGGCAATCTGTGCAGCGGTCGTATTGTTGAGCACCAGGCCGCTCGGATTGACGTTGAAGCTCTGGTATTGGTTGTGGGACAGGCCAGCCGCATTGGCTGCATTGATGTTGACCACTGTGACACCGTTGGGTGCCACATAGGCATTGAGGTTGCTCCCCGGCGCCACCACCACGGAGGACACCTGCGCGAGCACGAAAGGCGGGACCAGCACCAGCGCGCCGAACAGACCGCTGCTGCGATGGTGAGCGGCGGATTTACTTCCCTTGCCCTTCCCGTGCGCGATTTCCGAGACGGCCATCCAAGCGCCAGACGCAGCGTTCCAGAGGACTCTATAGATATGGTTCATGGCACCGATCTCAAAGTGACGCGGAGAGACGAAAGCCGGTAACTATTCGGCCGCTACCGACAAACTCCATAGGAGCGTCATTGAACGCCGCCCGTAATGCATCAAGCCTGCCCACCCCATGCTTGCGCGCAGTGTCCGGATAGGAGCGGATCGTGCAGAAGCTTTGTGCCCCGGAAAAGGTGCGAAAGCAACCGGAGATTTTTTGCTTGACCTTGGGCATCCGGATGGCCCGCTCGGCCAAGTTGTTCGTGAAAGGCACCGACTCATGATCGCGCAGGCGTCGCAGCAAATTGAACGCATCCGACTGCTTGGCCCGTCCGCGTTTGCCCTGCTCCTTGACGCGCTGCGGGTTGAGCGCTTGCCCCTCATCCAACAGGGCACGGTAGCGCCCTATCCAACGCAGCACTTGGCGTGACGGCACCGCTGTGATTCCCTGTGTGCGGGCCCGTTCGCAGCCTCGATGCGCTGCCAGCAGCATGTCCATCATGCGTTGCGGCCAAGCTTGACCACTGCTCTGGGCCAAGAAGGTCAGCTCGCGCAGCAGGTGCGCATTGCACAACGCATGCACGCATTGGATCAACCAGTATGGCGCCCAGCAGTCATGCACCAGCACACCAACGTAGTCCTTCAGAACACCGAACGCATTGACTGCCTCGATGCCCCGCTTGGCATGTACGCCATACCAAGTGTGCGTCGGGGTGACGCTGGTGTGCAGCCACTGCAACTTGGCCTGTACGCGCAGACCCGATTCATCGACATGGACCACGGGCGATTGGCTCACCTGCTGCGCTATGGCTTGGACCGAGGGCATGGGGTGAGTATCACCGATTACAGGTCAGCTGCCAACTCGCTGGCGCGCGCATAGGGCAACAGCTGACCTTGTGTGAAGTGCACTGCCACGGCACGTATGTTGGGACCGTACTGCACATGCTCGGTCACCTTCTCGGGGAAGCGGCTCTCGTGCAATTTGCCGCACTGACAGACCAGGCTCAGCGTTCTGTACTCCGTGACCTCATGGTGGGGGACGGGGATATCGAGCACCTGACGGCGTTCCTGTACTTGCGCTTGGGCTGCAGGCAATGCTGCGTGGCAGGCATCGCAGCGCTCAGGCAGTTTTTGCTCGATGACGCGATCCGCAACCGCCACTTGGCGCAGCGTTTTTCCGGGATGACCGACTTGTCCACCTGGGCGTTTTCCAGACTTGCGACGCAATG
>NZ_AFAL01000355.1 GCF_000193225.1 Verminephrobacter aporrectodeae subsp. tuberculatae At4
CCCTGCTGGCCAAGGCCGGAGTGCCCAAGGGTTTCAAGGTGACGATAGACACACGCACCATCGAGCCGGAGCAGGGAATCGTCGAGGCCTTCCAGCAAACCGCCCGGCGCGCCGGCGTCGAGATCGAAATCATTCCGGGCGACGGCAAGCAGGTGCTCACCCGGTACCGCGCCCGCAAACACGATATGTTCCTCAGCCCGTGGGGCGTGGACTACTGGGATCCGCACTCGAACGCCGACGCCTTCGCGCGCAATCTCGACAACGCCGACGATGCCAAGTTCAAGTCGCTGGCCTGGCGCAATGCCTGGGCCATTCCCGAGTTGAGCAAAAAGACCGACGCCGCCGTGCTCGAGCGCGATGCCGAAAAGCGCAAGGCCATGTACGAGGAGTTGCAGGCCGAATTCCGCAGAACCAGCCCCTTCATCGTGCTCTACCAGCAGATCGAAGTGGCCGCGCTGCGCAGCAACGTGGACGGCCTGCAACTGGGTCCTTCGTTTGACACCACCTATATGTTCAAAGTATCCAAGCGGTGACGGCGGCTTTGGCAATGCCTGACCCCCTGACCGTCGGCCAAGACCCTGTGGGCTTGGTGCCAGCGCAGCAGGCCGCCGCGCGCCCGGCGGGCCGGCGGCTGTGGAATGCCCTGGGGTCTGCGTGGCGTTTCCTGGTGGCGATTGTGCTCACGTACCTGGGCCTGCTCGCGGTCACGTTCTTCATTGGCCGGGTGATCCCGGTCGATCCGGTGTTGGCCGTGGTGGGCGACAGGGCGCCCGCGCACGTCATCGAACGGACGCGCGAAGAGATGGGCCTGGACAAGCCGTTGCCGCAGCAGTTCTATCTTTATTTGGGCAAGGTGCTGCAGGGCGACTTTGGCACCTCGGTGCTGACCTCCAACCCGGTGATGCAGGACATGCGCCGCGCCTTCCCGGCCACGCTGGAACTGGCCAGCCTGGGAATCCTGATCGGCGTCGGGCTGGGCGTGCCGCTGGGCGTGTGGGCGGCGGTGCGGCGTGGCCGGCTGGTGGACCAGGTGGTGCGGGTCATCGGCCTGGTGGGGTATTCGGTGCCGATTTTCTGGCTTGGCCTGATGGCCCTGCTGGTGTTTTATGCGCGGCTCGGCTGGGTGGCCGGGCCGGGCCGCATCGACATCGTGTACGAATACACGCTGGTGTCGGTGACCGGCCTGTTGCTGCTCGACACCGCGCTCGCGGGCGAATGGCAGGCCTTTGCCAACGCGCTGTC
Source organism: Verminephrobacter aporrectodeae subsp. tuberculatae At4 (assembly GCF_000193225.1). Lineage (GTDB taxonomy): Bacteria > Pseudomonadota > Gammaproteobacteria > Burkholderiales > Burkholderiaceae_C > Acidovorax > Acidovorax aporrectodeae. The sequence continues at coordinate 1,243 of NZ_AFAL01000355.1, forward strand.
GCATCTGATCCTGCCGGCCTCGCTGCTGGGTTATTTTTCGCTGGCCTACATCAGCCGCATGACCCGCTCCTTCATGCTCCATGAACTGGCCCAGGAATACGTGGTGACCGCCCGTGCCAAGGGCCTGTCGCAGGCCCGCATCATTTGGTGCCATGCGCTGCGCAATGCCATGGTGCCGCTGGTGACGGTGATTGCGCTGTCCTACGCCGGTCTGCTGGAAGGCTCGGTGCTGACCGAAACCGTGTTTTCCTGGCCGGGCCTGGGGCTGTACATCACCCACTCGCTGCAAAACGCCGACATGAATGCGGTGCTCGGCGGGACCACCGTCGTCGGTGCGATTTTTGTCGGCCTGAACCTGCTGTCCGACCTGCTCTACAAACTGCTGGACCCAAGGACACGCGCGCGATGAACGACACCATGCCTGCCCGGCGGGAGACCTTGCACGATTGGCTGATGTCGGACCGGCCGCTGTCGCGCCGACAGGCGTCGCTCGGGCGCGCGTACAACGGCTGCCGCATTTTCTTGCGCAACCGCCTGGCCTTGCTCGGGCTGCTGATCGTGCTCGCGCTCATCGTGCTGGCCCTTGCGGCCGACCTGTTGGCGCCTTATTCGGCCTACACCGGCGACCTGCGCAGCACGCGCCTGCTGCCGCCGTCCTGGGCGCACTGGTTTGGCACCGACGACCAGGGTCGCGACATTTTGTCGCGCACCATCCACGGCGCGCGCATCACGCTGCTCATGGTGGTGCTGGTCGCCGTGCTGGCCGCGCCCATCGGGCTGGTGGTGGGCACGGTGGCGGGCTACGCGGGCGGTCTGGTGGACGCCGCGCTGATGCGCATCACGGATATTTTTCTGGCGTTTCCGCGCCTCATCCTGGCGCTGGCCTTCGTGGCCGCTCTGGGGCCGGGAATCGGGAACGCGGTGATTGCCATTGCCATGACCTCTTGGCCGCCCTATGCGCGGCTGGCCCGCGCCGAGACGCTGACGATACGCCAAGCCGACTATATTGCCGCGGTCCGATTGCTGGGCGCGTCGCCCTGGCGCATCGTGCTCAGGCACATCATGCCGCTGTGCGTTTCGTCGGTGCTCGTGCGCGTCACGCTGGACATGGCCGGAATCATCCTCACGGCCGCGGGCCTGGGTTTTCTGGGTCTTGGCGCGCAGCCGCCCATGCCCGAGTGGGGCGCCATGATCGCCAATGGCCGGCTGTACGTGCTCGACCAGTGGTGGGTCGCGGCGGCGCCGGGCGCGGCGATTTTCATGGTCAGCCTGGCCTTCAATTTTCTGGGCGACGGCCTGCGCGACGCGCTCGACCCCAAGGCCAGCAGATGACCGGCGCCGTGCCCCCTCTTTTGGTGGTGGACGATCTGCGCGTGGCCTTTCCCGGGCGCGACGGCGGCGTGACGCAGGCCGTGCGCGGCGTGTCCTTCACGCTGGGCCGCGAACGCCTGGGGATCGTGGGCGAGTCGGGGTCGGGCAAATCCCAGACCGGCCGCGCGATCGTCGGCCTCACGGCGCCAGAGGGCCGCGTCAGCGCCAAACGGCTGGAATTCAGCGGCGTGGACCTGCTCCATTGCCCGCCCCGGCAGCGGCGCGCGCTGCGCGGCGGGCGCATCGCCATGGTGCTGCAAGACCCGAAGTTCTCGCTCAACCCGGTCATGACCATTGGTGCGCAGATTGTCGAGACGCTGCGCGCCCACAGCCGGGTTTCGGCCCGCGAGGCCAGGGTGCGCGCGCTCGCGGCCCTGGAATCGGTGCGCATCGACGACCCCGCCCGCGTCTACGCGCTGTACCCGCACGAAGTCTCGGGAGGCATGGGCCAGCGCGCCATGATTGCCATGATGCTGATTGCCGACCCCGACCTGCTGATTGCCGACGAACCGACTTCTGCGCTCGACGTCACGGTGCAGTTGCAGCTGCTGTCCATCCTGGACGCGCTGGTGACCGAGCGCGGCATGGGCCTGATCCTGGTGTCGCACGATTTGCGGCTGGTGTCTTCGTTTTGCGACCGCATCCTGGTGATGTACGCCGGCCGCGTGCTCGAAGAGCTGCCCGCCGGCGGGCTGGCCCATGCCCGGCACCCTTACACGCGCGGCCTGATGGCCTGCCTGCCGCAGTTGGGCGCGTCCACGCACCCGCTGGCCACGCTTGAGCGCCAGCCGGAGTGGGCGCTATGAACGTCCAGCGCGCGCCAAGCCTCGACGTCAGCCAGCTGCGCGTTGTCTACGACGGCTTCGTCGCGGTGGCCGGCGCGACATTTCGCGTCGAGCCCGGGGAGAGTTTTGGCATCGTGGGCGAATCGGGCTCCGGCAAATCGACGGTGCTGCGCGCCATCTGCGGGCTGGCACCCCGGGTCTCGGGCACGGTGCGGCTCGGCGGCGATGCTGGCGCAGCAAACGGCAAGACCTTTCGCCGACGGGTGCAGATGGTGTTTCAGGACCCCTATGCCTCGCTGCACCCGCGGCAGACGGTAGACCGCATCCTGGCCGAGCCGCTGGCCATCCACGGCGTCACCGGTGCCGAGGCACGCATTCAACGGGCGCTGGACGAGGTCGGTCTCGGCACCGGGTTCCGCTTTCGCTACCCGCACCAGCTGTCGGGCGGGCAAAGGCAGCGCGTTGCGATTGCCCGGGCGCTGATTCTGGAGCCACAGATTTTGCTGCTCGACGAGCCCACCTCGGCGCTCGACGCCTCGGTGCAGGCCGAGGTGCTGAACCTGCTGGAAGCACTGCGCCGCCGCCGCGGTCTGGGCTTCGTCATGGTCAGCCACGACCTGGCGGTGGTCACCCACCTGTGCGAGCGCCTCATGGTCATGCAGCGCGGCCAGACGGTGGAGTTGCTCTCGGCCGCCGACCTGGCCAGCGGCCGTGTCAGCCAACCCTACACCGCAAGCCTGATGCGGGCATCGGCCGGCTTTCAGCGCACGGTTTGATTTCTGCCGGACGGAGCACAAGTCCATGACGATTCACTGGGAAGCCCACGCCTGCCTGCCGCTGCACCCGCGGGCGGATTTCTCGCCGCTCGACAGCCTGCGCGCCGCCGGCGTGCACTACGTGTCGGTGAACGTCGGAATGGACATGAATCCGGTCGCGCAGATCCTGTCCGTGCTCGCGGGCTTTCGCGCGCGCATCGCGGCGCGGCCCGAGCGCTTGCGGCTGGTGGCCAGCGTCGCGGAAATCCGCGCAGCCGCTGCCGCCGGCGTGCTCGCCGTGGGTTTTGACCTGGAAGGCGCGCTGCCGCTGCTGGAGCAGCCCGACATGGTGGCGCTGTACCGCGACCTGGGTGTGCGCCAGATCCACTTTGCCTACAACCGCAACAACAGCGTGGCCGACGGCTGTCACGACGCGCAGCGCGGCCTCACGCCGCTGGGGCGGCGCATGGTCAGGGCCGTGAACGAGGCCGGCCTGCTGATGGACTGCGCGCACACCGGCAGGCGTTGCAGCCTGGACATCATGGCGGCGTCCGCCAAACCCGTGGTCTTCAGCCACGCGAACCCGCTGGCGCTGGTGGAACATGGCCGCAACGTCAGCGACGAGCAGATTCGCGCCTGCGCCGCCACCGGCGGCGTGGTCTGCATCTCCGGCGTCTCGGCCTTTCTCGGTACCCGCACACCGGGCGCGGGCGACGTGGCGCGCCATGCGGCGCACGTGGCGAACCTCGTCGGTGCGCAGCACGTGGGCATCGGGCTGGACATCGGCTTTCGCCAGAACGAGCTCAACGACGACCCGCCGGGCGATCACGACCCCGACTACTGGTGGCCCAGGGCAGCGGGCTACAACCGCGCCGTCGAGCGCATGCGCTACACGCCGGTGGAAACCTGGCAGGTCTTGTCTGGCGCGCTGCAGGAAGTCGGCATGAGCGCTGCCGAAGCGGCCGCGGTCATGGGCGGCAATATGCTGCGCGTGGCGGGGCAGGTCTGGTAGCCGCCCATCATGCACCCGCCCCCTGCGCGTGGGCGATCTTTGGGTGGACAATCGCTCCCCGGACGCCCCCCGCCAGCGCGCGCCGCAGCGCCTTGGCGGATGCAACACTTTGAAGGAAACCGATCACCATGTCTTCCACGCTGGCCCCCGCCACCGCACAAACCGTGCAACTGCATCGCCGCGCCGCTGCACCCGCGGCGCCAGGTCCCTGGTCGGTGGCCGCCGTTCAGGCCTTGCTGGACCAGCCCCTGCTGGACTTGCTCCATGAAGCGCAGACCGTGCACCGCCGGCATTGGCCGGCAGGCGACATCGAACTGGCCACGCTGCTGTCGGTCAAAACCGGCGGCTGCCCCGAGAACTGCGGCTACTGCCCGCAGGCGGCCGGGTTCGACACCGGCGTCAGGGCCGAGAAGCTCATGGAGCCGGACGCCGTGCTGCGCGCCGCCCAGGCCGCCAAGGACGCTGGCGCCACGCGCTTCTGCATGGGCGCCGCCTGGCGCGCACCGAAGGACCGCGACATCGAAAAGGTCAGCGCCCTGATCGGCGCCGTCAAGGGCCTGGGCCTGCAAACCTGCGCCACGCTGGGCATGCTCGAAGCGCACCAGGCGCGGGCGCTCAGGGACGCGGGGCTGGACTACTACAACCACAACCTGGATACCGCCCCTGAATACTACGGCGACGTGGTCAGCACCCGGGCCTACCAGGATCGGCTGGACACGCTGCAGCATGTGCGCGATGCGGGACTCAGCGTGTGCTGCGGCGGCATCGTCGGCATGGGCGAGGCGCCGGTGCACCGCGCGGGCCTGATCGCTCAGTTGGCGAACCTGCAACCCTACCCCGAGTCCGTGCCCATCAACAGCTTGGTGCGCGTGCCCGGCACGCCGCTGGCCGACAGCGAGCCCATCGACCCCTTCGACTTCGTGCGCATCATCGCCGTGGCCCGGATCACCATGCCCCGGGCCCGCGTGCGCCTGTCCGCCGGCCGCCAGCAGCTGGGCGAAGCCGTGCAGGCGCTGTGCTTTCTGGCCGGCGCGAACTCGATCTTCTACGGCGACAAACTGTTGGTGACCGGCAACCCCGACGTGGACGCCGACCAGCGCCTCCTGGCCAAGCTGGGCCTGAACGGCCAGCGCCCGTCCGCCCCCGGCGCGGCGCCTGCCGGCCGCGCATGATGCGCAGGCAGGCAATGGCCGGGTGGGCCGCTTTTTGCTCTTCGGAACACCATCCATCGGATTCAATAGAATGCGAGGCTTCGTTCAACCCTTATCTGCATATCAAGGGGCGCGGGGTTCACGATGCGGGATATTCTGACGCCATGCACACGCGATCCACAGCCCACCCCCAAGTTGTCCCGGGTTTCCACCCGTAAACTGTGAATAAATTGTGCATAAATTCCTGTTGCCCCCTGGCAACTTCCTCTGGATCCGCTGGCTCAGGCTTTTCCCGGCGCCCTTTTTGTCTACAATGAAGACCCAGCTATCGCAGTTGCCAATGATTGTTGGTTCAGGGCGCGTCGTCATTTGACGCGCCCTTTTTCTTGTGAGTCACTGTGCCAATTCAATCACTTGCCGCTTCCCGTTGATGAATCACATCAGAAATTTCTCCATCATTGCGCACATCGACCATGGCAAGTCAACGCTTGCCGACCGCTTGATTCAGCGCTGCGGAGGGCTCGCCGACCGCGAGATGGAGGCCCAGGTCCTGGACTCGATGGACATCGAAAAAGAGCGGGGGATAACCATCAAGGCGCAGACCGCTGCGTTGCAGTACCAGGCCCGGGACGGGCAGGTCTACCACCTGAATCTGATCGACACGCCGGGGCACGTGGACTTTTCGTACGAAGTGAGCCGTTCCCTGTCGGCGTGCGAGGGCGCATTGCTCGTGGTGGATGCCTCGCAGGGCGTGGAGGCACAGACCGTCGCCAACTGCTACACGGCATTGGACCTGGGGGTCGAGGTGCTCGCCGTGCTCAACAAGATGGATCTGCCGCAGGCGGATCCCGAGAATGCAAAGGCCGAGATCGAGGACGTGATCGGCATCGACGCGGGCGATGCCATTCCTTGCTCCGCCAAGACCGGCATGGGGATCGACGACATCCTGGAGGCCATCGTCGCCAAGGTGCCCGCGCCCCGTGGCAGGCCGCAGGCGCCTTTGCGCGCCATGATCATCGACAGCTGGTTTGACAGCTACGTCGGCGTCGTGATGCTCGTGCGGGTGGTGGACGGCCGTTTGCTCAAGGGCGAGCGCATCAAGCTGATGGCCAGCGGCGCGGTGTACGAGGCCGACAACCTGGGGGTGTTCACCCCCGCGAACGCGCCGCGCGACGTGCTCGACGCCGGTCAGGTGGGCTACGTCATCGCGGGCATCAAGGAACTGCAGGCCGCGCGGGTCGGCGACACGATCACGCTGGAGAAGAAACTGCCGAACAACGCCGGCCCTGCGGCGCAAGCGCTGCCCGGATTCAAGAAAATCCAGCCGCAGGTCTTTGCCGGGCTCTACCCCACCGAGGCCAGCGAATACGACGCGCTGCGCGATGCACTGGAGAAGCTCAAGCTCAACGACGCCTCGCTGCACTACGAGCCGGAAGTGAGCCAGGCGCTCGGCTTCGGTTTCCGCTGCGGTTTCCTGGGCCTGCTGCATATGGAAATCGTGCAGGAACGCCTGGAGCGTGAGTTCGACCAGAACCTGATCACGACCGCCCCCAGCGTGGTCTATCAAGTGCTCAAGGGCGACGGTGAAACCATCATGGTCGAGAACCCCTCCAAAATGCCCGACCAGGGGCGGGTGGAGGAAATACGCGAGCCCATCGTGACGGTGCATCTGTACATGCCGCAGGACTGCGTCGGCCCGGTGATGACCTTGGCGAATCAAAAGCGCGGCGTGCAGATCAATATGGCGTACCACGGTCGCCAGGTGATGCTCACGTATGAGATGCCGCTCGGCGAGATCGTGCTCGACTTCTTCGACCGGCTCAAGTCGGTATCGCGCGGCTATGCGTCCATGGACTACGAGTTCAAGGAGTACCGCTGCTCCGACGTGGTGAAGGTCGACATTTTGCTCAATGGCGACAAGGTGGACGCGCTGTCCATCATCGTGCACCGCTCGCAGTCGCAGTACCGCGGCCGCGCCGTGGTCGCCAAGATGCGGGAAATCATCAGCCGCCAGATGTACGACGTGGCCATACAGGCGGCCATTGGCGCGAACATCATTGCGCGGGAAACCATCAAGGCCTTGCGCAAGAACGTGCTGGCAAAATGCTACGGGGGCGACATCACGCGCAAGCGCAAGCTTCTCGAGAAGCAGAAAGCCGGCAAGAAACGCATGAAACAGATCGGATCGGTTGAAGTCCCCCAGGAGGCGTTCCTGGCCATTTTGCAGGTACAAGATTGATGCGCTTCATGGAAATTTTCACATCCCTGGTTCTGGTCGCGTTTGCCGGTTATGCGGGGGCTTGGTATTTTGGCTCCATAGAAGGCAATTTTGCTTTGCTGCTGTTTTTTGCCACCGTGGTCACGGGCGCGTACTGGCTGGCAGAGCGGTTTTATTTTCTGCTGCGCCGGCGCCGCGCGGCACAGGCCATCGAGGACGGGGCGCTGCAGCGCCGCGCAGAACTCGATCGCCTGGGCATCCGGCAAGTCGATGGGGACGTGCAGGAGGCCAAGGCCCGGATTCTCATGCAGCCCTGGTGGCTGGACTGGACGGCGGGCCTGTTTCCCGTGATCGCCACGGTGTTCTTTCTGCGCTCGTTCCTTTTCGAGCCGTTCAAGATTCCCTCCGGCTCCATGATTCCGACCCTGCAGGCGGGCGACCTGATCCTGGTGAACAAGTTCACCTACGGCGTGCGCCTGCCCGTGATCCACACCCGGATCATCGAGGGCAACCCGCCTGCGCGTGGCGACGTGATGGTGTTCCGCTATCCGCCGCAGCCGAGCGTGGATTACATCAAGCGGGTCGTGGGGGTCCCCGGGGACGAGGTGGCCTACTTCGACAAGCGCCTCACGGTCAACGGCCAGGCCATCGAGACGAAGGCGCTGCCCGACTTCCTGGAGGAAGACTCGATGCGCTACTTCAAGCAGTTTGAAGAGACCTTGGGAGAGCGCCCCCATCGCCTGCTGCAAAATCCCGACGTGCCCGCCTTCGTGCAGGGCGCGAGCAACTTTGCTTACCGTGAAAACTGCCGCTACAGCGTCGAAGGTGTCGTGTGCAAGGTTCCGCCAGGGCATTACTTCATGATGGGCGACAACCGGGACAACTCGCTGGACTCGCGCTTCTGGGGCTTTGTGCCCGAGGGCAACATCGTCGGCAAGGCATTCTTCGTCTGGATGAATTTTGGTAATCTCGGACGCATCGGCGCATTTCATTGAGAACGGGGAGGTGGGTCATGGAGGTCATGAAGATGCATCGCACGGCAAGCCGCTCGCGTCAGCGCGGCCTGTCTTTTCCGGGGCTGGTCTTTCTGGCCGTCCTGGCCCTGATGGCTCTGGCCATCGTCGTTCGGTCGGTTCCCATCTTCCTGGAGTACGCCTCAGCGAAAAAGGCGATCCAAAAAGCAAAGGATGGAATCAGCGTCGCCGATGCGCGCGAGACCTTCGATCGCGCTGCCGCGATCGGTGACGTGCACTCCATCAAGGGCTCCGACCTCGAGGTCAGCAAACAGGGCGACAAGATCGCGGTGTCGTTCAAGTATTCGCGCGAGATTCACTTGTTCGGCCCGGCGTACCTCACGTACCGCTTCGAAGCGCAGACCGAGTAGGTGTGTCAGCCGCCCTCCTGGCGCTGCAGGAGCGCCTGCAGCATGTTTTCTCCGATCCGCGCCTGCTCGAGCGCGCGATCACGCACCGCAGCTTTTCTGCGGACAACAACGAGCGGCTGGAGTTTCTCGGCGACGCCGTCCTGAATCTGGCCGTGGCCAGCCTGCTGTACCAGCGGCTGCCGTCGCTGCCCGAAGGCGATCTCTCGCGCATGCGCGCCAATTTGGTCAAGCAGGACAGCCTGCACCAGCTGGCGCTGCGTCTGCGGCTCTCCGAGGCCCTGCGCCTCGGGGAGGGCGAGTCCCCCCGCGCCGGTAGCGCGCGACGTCCTTCCCCCTCCATCTTGGCAGATGCACTCGAGGCGCTGATCGGCGCGGTCTACCTGGACGCGGGCTACGCCGGCGCGCAGGCCCTGGTGCACCGCCTGTTCGAGGGGGTGGAGATGAATCCTCTGCAGGACGCGGACGCGAAAACCGCATTGCAGGAGTGGCTCCAGGGCCGCAAAATGCGGCTGCCGCAGTACCGGGTGGTCGCAACGCTGGGCGCGGCGCATAGCCAGACCTTCGACGTCGAGTGCGCCATTGCCGAACTGGGCCTGACCGAACGCGGCATCGGCGCTTCCCGCCGGGCCGGCGAGCAGGCGGCTGCGGGCGCCATGCTGGCCACATTGAAAGCAGGAAACCACCTATGAATGACGCTGCCGACGAAGGCGCAAGCGCTGCGGAAGGTCCAGGCGACGACCCCGACGCCATGCGCGCCGCCGACTTGCCCGCCCAGCGCTGCGGCGTGATCGCCATCGTGGGCAAGCCCAACGTGGGCAAGTCCACGCTGCTCAACGCCCTGGTGGGCGAGAAGATCAGCATCACCTCGCGCAAGGCGCAGACCACGCGCCACCGCATCACGGGAATCCGCACGCGCGCGCAGACGCAGTTCATCTTTGTCGACACGCCGGGTTTTCAGACCCGGCATGCGGGCGCGCTGAACAAATCGCTGAACAAGACCGTGCTGGGCGCCATTGGCGACGTGGACCTGATCCTGTTCGCGGTCGAGGCCGGCAACTTCACGCTCGCCGACGCCCGGGTCCTCTCGCTGCTCAAGCCCGAAATTCCGGCGCTGCTCGTGGCAAACAAGCTCGACCTGGTGCAGCGGCGCGCCGACCTGGCGCCCTGGCTCAAGGGCATGCAGGAGCGGCACCCGTTTGCCGAGTTCGTTCCCATGTCGGCCAAGAACAAGGGCGACGTCGAGCGCCTCTTCGGCATCTGCGCCAAGTACCTTCCCGAGCAGGCGTGGTGGTACGCCGAGGACGAGCTCACTGACCGCAGCGAACGCTTTCTGGCCGGCGAGACGGTGCGCGAGAAGCTGTTCCGCTTCACCGGCGACGAACTGCCCTACAGCTCGACGGTGCTCGTCGACAAGTTCGAGGAACAGGCGAGCCGGCAGTACCGGCGCCTGGTGAAAATCGCTGCCAGCATCGTGGTCGAACGCGACAGCCACAAGATGATGGTCATCGGCGAAAAAGGCGAGCGCCTCAAGCGCATAGGCACCGAGGCGCGCCAGGAACTGGAAAAGCGGATGGACGCCAAGGTCTTCCTGGAGCTCTGGGTCAAGGTGCGCTCCGGCTGGGCGGACGACGCCGCGCGCGTGCGCGCGTTCGGCTACGAATGAGCCGCGCTTGAGCCCCGCACGCCCCCCGTCCTGCCCTGCGCCGCTGCGGGTTTGATTCCTCATGGCTGCCGCCGCGCGCATTGCCGATGAACCCGCTTTCGTGCTGCACAGCCACGACTGGAGCGAGTCCAGCCTGATCCTGGAAACCTTCTGCCGCCACCGGGGGCGTGTCGTCCTCGTGGCCAAGGGCGAAAAAGCCCTGTTCCAACTTTCGCCCGGTGCTGCTGCCGCTGCAACCCTTGGCGCTGACCTACACCCTGGCCGGCGACGGCAGCGCGGAGATCCACACCCTCAAAGGCGCGGAATGGCTCGGCGGCCATGTGCTGCCCACGGGCGATGCCCTGCTTTCGGGCCTGTACATGAACGAGCTGCTGCTGCGCCTGCTCGCCCGCGACGACCCGCACCCGGCGCTGTTCGACGCTTACGCAGGCGTGGTGCGCGTGCTCGCCAGCGAACACGGCGACGCGCTGGAGCCCGTTCTGCGCAGCTTTGAACTGCTGCTGCTGCGCGCGATCGGATTGCTGCCCAGTCTGGCGGTCCAGACCATGGCGGCCGCACCGCTGCACGCCGACCAGCGGTACACGCTGGAGCCCGAGGGCGGCCTGCGCGCCGCATCCGCCGCCGACCGCGCCGGACTGCCCGGCCACCAGTGGCAGGCGCTGCAACGCGCGCTCGACGACAGCGCCAGCCCCGGCGCCGCACTGCGCGCCTGCGCACCGGTCTGCGCAGAACTCAAACCCCAGCTGCGCGTCCTGCTGCAATACCATTGCGGCAGCCCCATGCTGCGCACCCGCCAACTCATGCTTGACCTGCAAGCCCTATGAACAATCCCTCCCCCCACGCCGCGCGCAGCGCACCGCCTTGTCGGTCAACGTGAACAAGGTGGCGCTGCTGCGCAATACGCGCCACCTGGGAATTCCCGACGTCAGGCACGCCGCGCGGCTGTGCCTGGGGGCCGGCGCCCAGGGAATCACGGTGCACCCGCGGCCCGATGAACGGCACATCCGCAGCCAGGACGTGTCCGAACTGGCGGCGCTGATGCAGGCTTGGCCCGACCGCGAATACAACATCGAAGGCAATCCGGCGCAGAACCTGATGGGCTTCATCCGCGAGCTGCGCCCGCACCAGGCGACCTTCGTTCCCGACAGCGAGGACCAGTTCACCAGCGACCATGGATGGCGTTTTCCGCAGGACGCCGAGCGCCTGGCGCCGTGGATAGCCGAATGCCGGGCGCTGGGCGTGCGCGTGAGCCTGTTCATGGACCCGGACCCGGCGCAGATGGCCGCCGCCCGGGCCGTGGGCGCGGACCGCGTGGAGCTCTACACCGAGCCCTACGCCGCCGCCTGGGGCAGCCCGCGGCAGCCCAGCGAACTGCTGCGCTACCGCGACGCGGCGCAGGCCGCGCGGGACGCGGGCCTGGGCGTGAACGCGGGACACGACCTGAACCGCGACAACCTCGCAGCCTTTGTGCGCGCGGTCCCCGGCCTGCTCGAGGTATCCATTGGCCATGCGCTGATTGCCGACGCGCTGGAACTGGGCTACGGCGCGACGGTGCAGGCGTATCTGGACTGCATCGCCGCGGGCGCTGCCGGCGCCTGAGAAAACGGATTTGCTGACCGCCACCCGTGCGTTGCAGCCCCAACCGGCGACGGCGCATGCTCTCCATGCCGCGATGATTTGCAACACCATGACCCAACACGCCCCCCTGATCCTCGACATAGCAGGAAAAGAGCTCAACGCGGACGATAGACGCCGCCTGGCCCACCCGCTGACCGCAGGCGTCA